>CAZOEH010000065.1:0-11215 GCA_964578785.1 uncultured Desulfonema sp.
ATAATAAGAAAAAATATTAGTGATGATCAGCGCAGATCAGTGGCTGAGTAGTTACATATCAGCCGGAAAAAACGGAGGCATAATGATAGTCCGAAATCTGCAGGACAGGGAAGTTCTTGAAACAACCTATTTAGCCCACGGCGGGGCTGTTGCTCAGATGGTTCTCGACCGCCGGGTGCTTCAGGAAATCGGTTTTCTTGCTGTAGCCCGGCTGGCGCCCGGCAAGGAGATCGAGAGCCATATCGATCCGATGGAAGAAATCTATTTTGTGTTAAGCGGCACCGGCCTGATGCAGGTGGATGATGAATCCAGACAAGTCGGGCCCGGAGATGCGACGTGGATACCAACCGGATCGGGTCACGCTCTGTTGAACAACGGCCGGGAGGATTGCGTGATTCTTGTTGTCGCTTCACCCGGCTGATATTTATATAAAAGACACCGGTCGGTTATAATCAAAGCGCGAACAAGCAGGCAAAAGAACTCTCCCGTCTAATGAAAGAATTGCGACAATCCCTTCCTTTTCTGAGAGATAAATACCATGTAGAAACATTGGAAGTATTTGGCTCTTATGTTCGTTCAGGTCAACGAAAAACCAGCGATTTGGATTTGCTGGTAACTTTTTCTCAATTGCCAAGCCTGCTGACTTTTATTGAACTGGAAAATAATATATCGGATAGATTAGGTGTAAAGGTAGATTTGGTTCTGAAAGATTCGCTCAAACCGGAAATCGGAGCACATATTTTGAGAGAGGCGATGCCGGTATGAAGAGAGAGCGTCTCTATGTGGATTATCTTCGTGATATTCTCGATAATGCTAAAAAGGCGTCAGATTTCATGAAGGGAATGACAGAAGATAATTTCATCCGAGATGAAAGGACTGTGTTTGCGGTAATCAGAGCTTTAGAAGTTGTTGGTGAAGCTGCAAAAAAGATACCTGCCCCGATTATTCAGGAGTTCAAAGCTTCAAAGTTACTGATTATGCCGTCTCATTGAAACGTATTTTCTGAAGGATGATGTTTCGAATGACCGGGAATATATATAACTTCCTGTAATCTTCACCGCGATAATGAATCCAAAGTTATTGATAAGTAGGTGTAAACTACTGCCGGAGCATTTCATATTTTCACCGATCAAACACGTATATTTTCTCATTTCAATTCGCAACTGTTTTTCAGTTGCTTTTCATCTTGGTTTTTGATAGGCTTTGATCAATGAATACAAAGCAGAAAAAAACCTTAAATCTGGTCTTTGAGAAGCCGACGCGTACCGACCTTCGGTATGATGATGTAAAATCACTTCTTTTCGCTGCCGGCTCTGATATGCGGAAAGGGCGGGGCTCGCGGGTGAGATTCAAACAGGGTGCATGCAGCGTTCATATTCATTCTCCGCACCCGAAAAATGTTCTGCCGAAATATTCAGTCGAATTAATCAGGGACTTTCTGATACAAATTGGGGTAAAACCATGACGAATATAATGAAATACAAAGGTTATATAGGCAGCGTCGCTTTTGACGCAGAGGACAGAATTTTTCACGGGCGTGTTTTAGGTGTTTCTTCCGCATTGATCGGTTTCGAAGGCTCAACCGTCGCCGATCTGGAGAAGGATTTTCATAACGCTGTCGATGATTATCTGGAAATGTGTGCTGAAGAGGGGAAAGAACCGGAGAAACCGTTTAAGGGATCATTCAATATCAGGCTCTCCCCGGATCTCCATCAAAATCTCGTCCTGAATGCGGCGAATCAGAAAATGACTCTCAATGCCTATATCAAAACGGTCCTCGAACAGGTCATTACAGCCGATCAATGAAAAGATTGAATGCCAATTGCAATGCACCTCCGTTCAATCCTGTTGATCCTGTCTGAAAACCTTATTCTTCTCTCTTGTAACAGTTCGCGCAGCTCCGTGGCACAGGCAGTGTATCAATGTCCGTTTTTACCGTATCCGGGTCATGGAATTTTCTGAACCGCTGGTACTCCTCTTTGTTCCAGATCCGCGATAAGCTTTCTTCGCCGATATTTCCAAACGACAGAGGATAACACGGTTCGGGGCTGTTCTGATAAATATGAAGCAATGGTTTACGGACGTCCGGGGTATCTGCCTGCGAAAGAGTCGGTGAAGCGAAAACACAGGGGCTGACTTCTCCCGTTACATTGACAACGCATGAAGAGCGGATATTTTCGCTGCAATGCCCGGGTTGCTTCTGCAATATGGGGCTTCTGTATGCGAAAAGCAGGTTTTCTCTCCGCGCCTCTTCTGCGATTCCTTCCAATACGCCGGCAAGCCGCTGTTCGTCTTCCTCCCGGTTGAAAAGAGCTTCAGGCCACATCGCTTCATCAGCAATCAAAGTCAGGTTGCTGCACACGACCTGTTCGATTCCCAGCCTTTTTGCCAGTTCCACTACGCCTTTAAGCTCATGTATGTTTGAAGCGAGCATGAGATAGGAAAAATGGAGAGCCGGACACGGAGACCCCTTTTCTGCCCTGATTAGCTGCAGCCGTTCAAGATTTTCAATAATTTTTGCGAGATCGGTCCCTCTTCTAATCCGGTTATGAACGGCCGGACTCGTGCCTGCCAGGCTGACGCTTACCATATCCGTTTCGAGGTCAACAAGCCTTCGGATATTTTCATCATTTAACAGCATGCCGTTTGTCGTAAAGCCGACACGTTTGCCTTTTGCTTTACAGGCCCGAATCATGGCAAAAAGGTCAGGGTTCAGGAGCGGTTCGCCCCAGCCCTGGAGATAAACAAGATCCGTATAACCAAGATATGGAAGAAGCTGTTTGAAAAGCGAAAACGGCATATGCTGTTTTCTATAAAGCAGCGGCTGGGGACAGTAAATGCAGGCGGCATTGCAACGGCTTGTGACTTCCACCTGAACCCAGTCAAGCTCAGGGCTGCCTAATTTGTCCAGGAATTTTGTCACCCAACGGAGCATGGCATCTATTCTCCAATAACTTAACATAGCATCGGGAGAGGTCGGCAGGGAGAGAATTTCTGTTTATTGAAAAATACGACAGGCTGTTTCATGGCGCAGCCTCCTGGACCGGGATTCAATCGTGGTAATTATACCGGCTGTTCCTTCAACCTGAGCCATAAGCGGTTTGAGCGCTGTATAAAAATCCTTCTCCGCGTTGTTCATCCTTTCAAGAGCAAGCATATATTTGTCCCGGCTGCGGTAAGCCGCGCTGACCAGAGATTCGAAATCGTCGCCGTTTGCAGCCAGCAGATCCAGGTAGTGCGAAGAAAGAGTTTCAATCCATGAAGTATACGGTTTTTGGAGCGGCAATGGCAGTGTTGAGCCTTGTGCCGCATCTCCTGTCTCAGTTTTTCCGCGTGGTTCCGCAACGTCAAAAGCATTCTCCATCGCCAAACGACGGGGAGTCATGAACTCATCATTGAATTTTATACGATCGTTCCTGAATTTCTGCATCCTATAGAGAAAGTAAAGAAAGAGAATCGGAATAAACACCATCCAGTAGCTGACCTTCGGCTTTTCAAAAACTGCAGATCCGATCTCATCCGCGAAGGCCAGTTCATGACGAAGAATTATTTCCTTCTTTTGAGTCAAATCCTTCATGTCCATCACGTGTGGTAATCCGGAGAAAAGGGCATATGTATTCTGCCGGAGATCTGAATCTTTCGCATGAGATGTCATTTTTTTAATCCCGGCATATAATCAATACTGTCGCCGATACGAGCTGATCCTTCAGCCGGCTCATCAAAATCCGTGTAAAAGATAGCTGTGGCCCTGAGGTTGCGTTCGTCGATTACTTCGGCCATGTGCCGGGCGCCGGGGAGGAACTGTGCCAGAGAACCGATCCCGAATATGAACGTCAGGATAAGGAGTATGCCGATCAGAAGATTCAGCCACGGGATGAATCCTGCCTTCCGGGCCGAAGCCCGGCAGGCAGTGGAGGAGGCAACGGTGTCTTTCACATTTATTCCTTCAGATTGCAGCAGTGATCTCGGGGAAAATGAGATAGAACATGATGTATGCCACAAGCAGCGTGAACAGTAATTGAAAAGACTGCCCGAACACGTACAGGGTGATAGGCTTTCCGCCTTTGAAATAAGGCCCGAATTCCTTGAAGTTGGTCTCAAGCCCGATGGATGTGAAGGCCAGCGCGAAGAACCACTCGCGCGCCAGGCTGGTAAAACCCTTAAGCACACCCTGGCCGATCATGACATTGCTCATATCCTTGCCCATGTTTTGATCGATGATGGAAAAAATAATAGAGGCAATTACGAACCCTATAACGAATTTTGGAAACCGGTACCAGATTTCCCACCAGCTCACCTGCTGGCCTGGTGCGCAGTCAACCTTTGCACACCAGTAAACGGCGACGCAGAATGCCGTGACGCCGATCAGAATGTTCTGGATCATCTTGATGGTGGCGGCCACAAAAAGGGCTTTTTGGCCGAGAAAAGCGCCGGCTGCGGCCACCGCACCTGTAGAATCTATGGTGCTGCCCATCCATGCCCCGGCAAGGATTTCAGGCATTCCAACCAGTTTTGCTATGGCCGGCTGTCCCACCATGCATATGGCGGTGAAAACCATGGAAAGGCCGATGGCAAGCGTCAGCTCCTCTTTCTTGGCCCGGCAGGCCGCGGCAGTGGCGATGGCAGCCGAAACACCGCAGACCGACATGTCTGCCGAAATGGTTATGTTGAGCGTCTTGGACGGCATTTTGATGATTTTCTGGCCGAACCAGTACGTCAGAATAAGAGTGACCGGTGTGCAGATCCAGGCAATGAAAATACCCGGCTTGCCGATGGCCAGGATTTTGCCGAAGAGAATTTCTGCGCCGAGCAGCACCAGGCCTGTCTTGATGTAATACTCTGTAGCCACGGCAGGCTGCATCCACTTAGGTGTTCCGATCGTGTTGCTGATGAGCAGGCCGAAGATAATAGCCCACAGCGGGAAACCGAACCCCCAGTATTTCATCAGAGCCTGAGTTTCAGCCATATAGGATATTATGGCTATAAAAAATACTGCGAAAAACCCGATAAAAAACTTGCCGAACGGCTGGCCCATGACAGTTTTGCCGATGCCGAAAAATACTCCAAAAATAATGCAAAGTCCGATCAGATAGGGAACCCGGTTGTACGGTTTATGGGAAGCTTTCGCCTTGGCTTTAGATGTCTTGCCTTTCGCGCTCTGCCAGGCCTTGATTTCCTTGTCGGCATTGTCGTTTAAAGCGGCATCCTTGAATGAGGCCGCTGCCGCTGCTGCCTGAGCGGCGCTTGCCAAAGCAAGTGCTGTGTCTTCAGCCTCTTTAGCTTTGTCGAACGGTTCCTTGGCGGATGCGTTCATGGAATCGGCGGTCTCCTTGTTCCGGTAAACCGCTTCCAGGGGGTTGCTTGTCCAGGCGCTTGGGGCGGCCATGAAGTTCTTGATTGCCTTGCCGTACTCCTGATCCATGGCGCTTATACCTCGTTTGGAAGAGGATGCATTGTGCCATTCAATCGTTTTGAAGGGCGCCCTGGCTGCTTCCTCCTTCATAATGGCATTGTACTTGGGAATTTCCGCAGCTTTTTCAGGCGGTCTCGGCAGATAAATAAGAAGTCCGATGATAAGTAGTAAAAAACCCATCCAGATTGCCATCCAGTCTTCCTTGGTGTAAAGATCCTTGAAAGTGGTCTTGCCGCTCTCGATAACAACATATTCAGGTTCTTTTTGCGGTTTTACCGTGTCTTCATTCATACTTTCCTCCTGCCCTGGCGGGCGTTTAGATGAAATAGTTAGACAGAGTATTACAATTGAGCACCAATTGAGCACAAAGATGAATTGAACAACATCGAATTTTGATGCCCGGATTATTTATCAGTCTGATTAATTATGCAACAAGAATTTATAAAATCGCCGGACTCCGGCACGCGCTGTCTTTTTCAGAAGAAAAATACAATAATCATGCCACATTCTTCATGAAAAATATTAACCGGAGGGTTATTTCTATAATAAACTGTTATTGTGGATAGTTACATTTGATTTCAACATTAAATGGGAATTATCCGTATTGTTGTATTCTCCGCTCAAGTCGGATTATTTTACAAAGTGTAAAAATTTTCTTAAATTGAACCGGGAGGATTCTCTTTTAATGCTTTCAATGATTTCCAGAAGAAATACCCTATAATGCAAAATGTAGTAACAGGGCTGAACCAGTCCGGGATGTGCAACCCGAAACTGTGGCCGATCATGACGCAGCCGAGGGTAAATATGGAGTACATCGCTCCGTTTTTCAGATACTTGTATTTCTTCACCTTGTCTATGTTTGCAACGGTGAGCTGCCGCACTGCGATGGCGCCTATTCCATTACCGGCCAGGATCAAAGGAATTACAAAAGTAAAGGCAAAAGCTCCCAGCACCCCGTCAATGGAGAATGACATGTCGATTACTTCAAGATAAAAGATTTTGCTGATGTCCGACATGGTTGCGGAATTCTCAATCATTCTCTTTTCCGCCTGCTCTGCATTTGCCTTGAAGCCATGGCTTATAAAGAAAGCGCTCGAACCGATAACGGCGCCAAGAGCCATCAGGGGGTTGCTTCTTATAGCCAGCCACACAATGGTGACAAGCAAAACGGAGACAATTGCAAAAAACCAGACCCCATGCTTCTGGATGTATTCTTCTCCGATAAGCCCGTAGTTTTTGTGCTCGAGAAACAACCAGTGAAAAAACAGAAAAATAAGAAATGTTCCGCCGCCAACCAGGAGAATCGGAGCGGAATCCTGAATGGCTTTGACAACCGAAGGATCGGAGTTGAAGGAGGCGGTGAAAGAACCCAGAAATCCCAGGTTCGGGGTGCTTATCCATAGTATCAGCCAGGGCAGCAAGCCCCTGACGAGAAAAACCGCTATGAGTATCCCCCAGAAGAGAAACCATTTTTTTCCCTTTTCGGTCATTGTGGAAAGCACTTCAGCGTTAATGATCGCGTTGTCGATGCTTATGATAATTTCGAATAACGCCAGTCCGAAAACGATCAGTATTAAAGAAAACCAGTCCATCTTTTAAGATAATTCTCCTTATTATTTGCCGTAGTAACAAAAAAAAAGACCTTTACCCGCGGCATAAAATGCCCTGAATAAAGGTCTTGCATGTTTTGATGTTTAAGCATCAGTTCCCGCGTCCGGGTGTTTCCACCGTGTTGACGAACTTCGGGACGGTTATTTTAAAAACCGCTTGCTACTCCCCTCTGAATAGTTTCTTATTATAGAAATCCCCGGGATTTGTCAAGGATTTTTAAGTTGCAGATAGCGCGCATTATGTTAATGACATAATTTGCCGGATATGCGGTAGCTGCGGCAGTGAATACATCTGTGCATATGAAATGGATATAATTTCACTTATTCCGACAATCACCATAAAGATCAAAAGCGACATCTGATACAATAGGTGTCAACGGGAAATAATGCTGGAAAATAATGCTTGACAGGGTCAAAAAATGGAAGTAACGAATTCACAAATAATAGGACACTATCACATTATATGGGACAAGAAAAAAAACCTTATTATAAGCTCGGCACTCTCGAAAAAGGATTCAAGATCCTGGAGTTACTGTGTGAAAGAGAAGGTATGACCGTTTCAGAGGTTGCTGCAGAGGTAGGCATGCAGCGAAGCACGAGTCATCGATTTCTCGCCTCACTGAAGGAACTCGGATATCTTGTCCAGGACGTGAACTCGAACTATAAGTGCTCTTTGAAGCTTTTTGAGCTGGGCATGAAAACCGTCAACGCTCTTGAAATAAAACAAGTCGCCAGACCCTACCTGGAGAAGCTGTCGGGTATTTATGGGGAGACCATCAATCTTGGTTATTGGAATGGATTTGACATCATCTATCTGGATAAGATTGAAAGCAGTGCGATTATAAGGATGGATCTGGCGGTTGGAAGGAGGATCCCTATCTACTGCACTGCAATGGGGAAAAGTATTTTTGCCTTTTTGCCTGATTCGCATCAGAAAGAGATTATGCGGACCATAACCCTGAAGCCTATGGGCCCCAAAACGATTACCTCCAGGAAGCTGCTCAAAGCTGAACTGGGTAAAATAAGGGAAAGAGGTTTCGCTATTGACGACGAAGAGTTATCGGCAGACGTTCGGTGCGTTGCAGCGCCTGTTTTCGACCACCGGGGTTTACCCGTCTATTCCTTGAGCATAGCAGGCCCCTCAATCAGAATCAAACCTTCCATGTTTGAGAAAATGGGCGGAGATGTTGCCGGATTCGCAAGGGCTTTATCAAAGAGCCTGGGACAAAAGATCATGATCGGAGATAACGCTCTA
Source organism: uncultured Desulfonema sp. (assembly GCA_964578785.1). Lineage (GTDB taxonomy): Bacteria > Desulfobacterota > Desulfobacteria > Desulfobacterales > RPRI01 > RPRI01. The sequence continues at coordinate 8,279 of CAZOEH010000065.1, forward strand.
AAGTAAACATACAGGGAAAAGTCAGCTCAGGATGGAAAAGCGTAGTATAAAGATCTCGATAGCCGCACAGGTGAAACCATCAAGAGCTAAAGAAACATTTTATCGATATCGGGAAAGGAGAAAACCTGTTGAAAAGAAAATTGACACGTTTTGATCTGCAAAGCATGAAAGAAAAGTCGCAACGCGCGGTTTGGATTACCGCATATGATTATGTCACTGCTCAGCTGGCGGAAGAAGCAGGCATGGACATGCTTCTTGTGGGCGACAGCCTCGGAATGGCCGTCTACGGCTACTCCGGCACTATTCCGGTCACCATGGACCAGTGTATCTATCACGCCGAGGCGGTCCGCCGGGCTGCCCCGAATACCTTCCTTATCGGGGATATGCCCTTTGGTTCTTACCAGGCGGGAGTTGAAGATGCCTGCCGAAACGCCATTCGTTTTTACAAGGAGGCCGGTGTGGACTGCGTTAAGCTGGAAGGCGGCACACGTGTGGCTCATATTATCCGCGCTATTTCCGACGGCGGCATGCTGGTGATGGGGCATGTGGGGCTAACGCCTCAGAGCTCGAGCGCCCTGGGCGGTTTCAAGGCACAGGGGCGCACAGCAGAAGGCGCCCGGGCTGTCATCGAGGATGCCAAGGCGGTTTATGAGGCAGGGGCCTTCTCCGTGCTGGTGGAGGGAGTACCGCCCGAGGTCACCCGGGTCATCTGTCGGGAGATTCCCATCCCTGTTTATGGAATCGGAGCAGGAGTCTGCGACGGCCAGGTCATGATCTGCGTGGACATCCTTGGTCTTTTCCAGGCATTTACACCCAAGTTCGTCAAACGTTACGGCAATGTAGCCGGCGAGTATCGGAAGGTCTTTGCCTCCTACATAGATGAAGTGCGAAAAGGGGTCTTCCCGGGCGAAGAGCATATCTACCGGATGGCGGAGGGGGAGACCGAGAAGCTGGCCGCAGAGTGGAAAAAATAAAACATGGCCGATAAGCGCTTCATTTTGAGATATGGTAAAGGAGAGGTGGCTTTCTCCGTTCCCGAAGAGCAACTTCTTTATGAACTCGTGGGTCGTGAACGAAAAGCCCCAACCGATCTATCGGCGTCCTACCGTCACGCTCTGGATCATCCCATTGACAGCCCGCCACTTAAGGAACTGCTCAAGCCCGGTGAAAAAGTAGCCATAATGGTAAGCGATATCACCCGCGGATGGCAGCGCAACGCAGAGGTTCTGCCGCTGCTGCTGGAATATTTGCAGGCGGCCGGGATTTCTGATGACGATATGACCGTGATAATTGCCGTAGGGGCGCACCGGCAAAACACTCCCGAAGAGTTTGTGGAACTTTGCAGCGAGGGTGTCTGCCACCGGATTCGGGTGGTCAATCACAACGCTTGGGACAGCGGCAACATGGTCTATCTGGGCAGGACCAGCCGGGGCACGGAAGTGGCCGTCAACAGGATCGTTACCGAAGCAGACAGGGTGATTCTTACCGGTGGTGTTATTTACCACTATATGGTGGGATACGGCGGCGGCCGGAAAAGCATCATGCCGGGGGTTTCCTCTTTGAGAACAATCCAGCAGAGTCACATGTGGGCCATGCAGAGTGAGGCAGGCGCGGGATCGAGTCCGCTGGCTGCAAACAAAATGACGACAGGAAACCCTGCGCATGAGGATATGATGGAAGTTGCCGCCTTTGTGAAACCGGACTTCATAGTAAATGTGGTTCCGAATCTTGACGGAGATATCGCCGGCATCTTTACCGGCAACTGGATTTCAGCCTGGCTTGAAGCCACACGGATGGTAGATGATATCTTCGGAGTTGAGATTCATAAGCAGGCAGATATAGTAATTGCCAGCGCGGGTGGATATCCCAGGGACATCAACCTGTACCAGACGCAGAAGACCATTGACAATGCCGTGTATGCCATGAAGCCGGGCGGTGTGGCCGTGATTCTGGGTGAATGTCCGGACATTGATGAGCCAAAGGAGTTCTTTGACTGGTTTAATTATCCCACATTTTTTGAAATGGATAAGGCTGTGAGGTCCAATTTTCTGATATCCGGATGGGTAGCGCTTCGCCAACTGGAATATTGCAGAAAAGGCACCATAATTCTCCTCACCCGCCAGGAAAACTTTGATCTTGCCAGGAAAGCAGGAGTACATCCCGTCAGCAGCATGGAGGATGCCCTGAGATTGGCTTATGAGAATTGTGGCACAGATAAGCCGGGAATTACGATCATGCCTCAGGGGGCCAATACCTTTCCCATACTGGCAGGAACGGGGGTATGATTTTTTTTAAAAGACAATATATTGATGATTTGGCAGTAAGTCGTCAAAGTGGCCGGCAGAGTAAAAAGTTCCGAATGCAGGGCGCGCAAATCTTGAAAAATGAAGTGTACTTGCCGGTACGCTGAAATAACGAAGGATAAGGCGCAATACCGCAGACGGATTTTTTACGAAGCTCTCAACATTGATGAACTCGTAAAAAGTCGAAATATGTTCACTTAATGAGCTTTGGGGGGATTTCCCAAAAATCTCAAATCCGTTCGCATATGACTTTTTACGAGATCGTCAACATTAGGTTTAAACACCATTATTTAGCAAGGAGGAATTTACATGAAAAAAACAATGCTTTTTTGTCTCGCACTGATACTGGTTGTTATATGGATTGGGCCGGCATCGGCTGAATACAGAGCCACCATGAAGCTGGCGTCAACTCAGACAATGGATCATCCTTATATGGTAGGGGCGAAGAAGTTCGCCGACCTGATCAAGGAAAGAACCAATGGCCGTATAGAAATTAAACTTTATCCGAGCAACCAGTTGGGCAAAGGCGAACGCGAAATGACCGAAGGCATCCAGCAGGGCGCCATCGACCTTTTGGTAACATCCACCGGGCCTCTGGGCGGATTCAGCCCGTCCATCAATATTCTCGATTTTC
>CAZOEH010000066.1:0-6958 GCA_964578785.1 uncultured Desulfonema sp.
GATCAGATTCTGAAAGGCGAGAGATTTTAACCATCCCCGAAAGGGCCATTAAAAAAATCTGTCTCCCTGCTATTTCTGATGGCGGTCGAGCTCGGTATCATCTCCTGAAACCGGATCTTCGACCGGCTCAAGATGAGTAAATATGGTTACAAGCGATACCGTGCCTCGGATATCGGCTTCCAGTTCCTCGAGCAGCTCATGTCCCTGCTGTACAGTCCACGCTCCGGGAACAAGCACATGGACAGATACAAAGCAGCGGGGTCCGGATTGCCTTGTCCGAAGCGCGTGAAACTGTATCCCCCTGCCCTTATATTTTTCCAGAACCGTTGTTACTTCTTTGCACGCAACCTCCGGCAAAGCGGAATCCATGAGACCAAGCACCGAATTTCTTATCAGTCTGAAGCCTGTCCATAAAATATAGCAGGCAACGCCAAGCGCGATGACCGGGTCCAGAAATTGCCATCCGGTCAGAGCGACTGCGGTCACCCCGACTATCACACCTGCTGAAGTCCAGACATCGGTAAAAAGGTGATGTGCATCCGCTTCAAGCGTAACGGAGTTGTTTTTCTTTCCCGCAGAAAGGAGAGTGCGGGCAACCATAAAATTTATAAGAGATGCTGCGGCAGAAACAGCCAGACCGGCCCAGGCCTGTTCAATCGGCTTTGGATTCACAAGCCGGTTTGCCGCCGCAATCCCGATGCCGGCGGCAGCAATGAAAATCAGTACGCCTTCCGCTCCGCACGCAAAATATTCGGCCTTGTCATGGCCGAAAAGGTGATCTTCATCAGGAGGGCGGGCGGCTATCGTGAGCATTGCCAGCGCTATGCAGGCCCCCATGAGATTAACAAGCGATTCGGCCGCATCCGAGAGCAGGCCGACCGATCCGGTGAGAAGATATGCAATGCTTTTCAATGTGATTGTGGCAATAGCCGCTGCTATTGAAATCCATGCATAGTATGTAAGAGACGAACGGTTCATTTTATAATTTGACCACACGGAATCTATGCCGTTAAGCTCATAACCGGAACCTTGAAAACTATTTTTCTGACTCTTTCCGGAAAATCACCGTATTTAATCTGTGTCATGTGCCCGTCACGTGGAAAAAATATCACAAAATGCTTCGGGGTTATTTCTATAAAACTTACTTCACCTGCAAGCTTCTGAAAATCCTTATCCGGATCATAAAGATATTCTTTACATTCCAGAATATCACATATCCCTATTCTTTCTCTGCCTTCAAATAAAATTTGTATGTCAATATATTTTCTATGACACTCTATGAAACCTTCTGAAATTTCTTTTGTATTATATTCGTTGATCATGGCAAAAGCGCCCTGATCATTGACTTCATATCTTCCTTCAGCCATTGATGCCGGATTATTCTCTTTCATAAATGCATGAACGCTTTTGAAATGAGGATGAAGGCGTAAATAATCAGAGAAATTCCCGAGTGAATCATAAATCATGATTTTATTTTCTCCCTGAGCTATTTTTGATGTTCTCGTAAAAAGTCATATGCGCACGGATTTGAGATTTTTGGGAAAGTGAGCATATTCCGACTTTTTACGAAACCTTCATTCTTTCTTCTTCAGCAGGGCGGCAAGATCTGAAAACGGCTTATGAGAGGAGGCCGGCGCCTGCTCCCCGCCCGGAGCCTCAGCGCCGTACCACTCTGCATCAAGATACCGTGAATGTTCATTGTCGTGGCAGTAGGTGCATAACAGTTCCCAGTTGCTCCCGTCGGGAGGATTGTTCTCGTGGTCATGATCCCTGTGGTGAACCGTTAGTTCTTTAAGCTTTTTGCCTGAAAATTCCCGCCCGCACTTTCCGCATACATGGGGGAATAGTTTCAGCGCCCGCTCCCGGTATGTCTTCTCCCGGAGCTCCCGGTTGCGCCGGACCCCGGCAAGTATCTCGTTCTGTTTTTCCGTTTCCTTCATATTCACCTTTTGCGTCATATACTATTCTCCGGGTATCCATCTCAATAAGATGACATGCAGATTAAACTTATATCTTTTTAATATCAACAGGAAACCTGACAGGAATTAGCATAGGCACGTTCTGCTGATATTCACGATACTCGTCACCGAACTCGTTTACAAGATCGCGCTCTTCGAAGACTGCTCCTGTAACGATCCAGAGAGACCATAATACATTGAAAAGCAGCCTGTCCGCCGTAAAATCAGGGCAGGACCACATCATCAGCAACGAAAAAAAATAGAAAGGATGCCTAACCCATCTGTATGCGCCCTTCACAGAGAAAGGAGTTTGCCCCGGTTTCCTGCCTCTGAGCCGGTTTAATAAACTCCTTATTCCAAGCGAATCGAAATGTTTAAGCGATTGGGCTCCCCATATAAAACCTGCAATGGAAATCAGGAAAAGCACACGAAACGCCCAGCGGAAGAGGCCGGTTACTGCAGGCAGTGAAGATGCGGTTTTTTGCCAGAAGAGTATGAGTATAAGCAGAAATATGCCTGAAGTTATCGCATAAAAAGCCCTGTAATACTCTGCGGGCATGAATCCCATTGTCCGTTGCCGGAAAGATTTTCGCACCATTGTGCTGTGCTGGATAAAAAACAGCAAGGAGAGCCCGGTGTTAAATAATATTTTATCAATATCATTAAGAGGCAGAACCACAATATCGAGCGACCCGAAATATAGAAATACGGCAAACGCGGCAAGGGAACCCCATCCGAAAATAATTGCCGAATAAATTGTTATATATGCCGCGTATCTTTTCGTCATGATTAAGCTCCCTGTTTCCGTCCCGCTTCCCCTTTTAATAGAATAAACAGATGCGGAAATCCAGCTTTTTCAACTTGCGTAAATTCACTTGGCTTTTTCCGGATTTTTATGGTTTGATGGATATCTGACGGACTCATAAAAAGTCATATGCTCACGGATTTGAGATTTTTGGGAAACAGATTTTTAAATTACTTAAGCGTTAAAAATCATCCGCCATAATTCTGGCGGATGATTTAGCGAAGTGATTTGGAAATCCCCAAAAAGCTCATTAAGTGAGCATATTTTGACTTTTTACGATACTATCAATATCTGAATAATAATAAAATCTGCCCGGAGAGATCATGTTCGGATGGTGCGGTAAAACAGCAGTAATAAATCTTTCAGAGGGAGAATTTAAAACATTTTCGCCGGATCCCGAAATTTTATTGAAATTTATCGGCGGAAAAGGTCTTGCCGGATATTTTCTTAAAGAAGATATCTCTCTTGACTGGGATGATCCCGGCATGCCTCTTTTGTTCTTCACCGGACCGCTTGTAAACACCCGTTCCCCAACATCCGGGCGCATGACAATCATGTCACGCTCTCCTTTAACCGGCACAATCGGGGATTCGTCGGCGGGAGGGTCTTTCGGAACGGAACTCAAAAAAGCGGGCTTTGACGGTATCATTATTAAGGGTAAATCAGACCGGCTTTGCGGCATCGAGATCGATGACGGCAAAATAAAAATAGCGCCGGCCTCACACCTGGCCGGAATGCAGGTAAGCCCCGTAAGGTCTTTGTTGAAAGAGAAGGGCTCATCGGCAATCATAGGCCCTGCCGCAGAAAACGGCGTTCTTTTTTCAAACATAATTATAGACGGCCATTTTGCGGCGGGAAGAAACGGCCTCGGTCTTATTCTCGCTTCAAAAAAAATTAAATACATAACCGTAAGGGGAACGAAAAAAACAATAATTTCAAATCCTGAAGAGCTTGATAAAGCCCGTAAGGATATCTTCCGGCTTGTTTCAGCTTCCCCTGTCCTCTCGGGTAATTATGGAATTTCAAAATTCGGAACCGCCGCCCTTTATGACCTGATGGATGCAAGACGCATGATGCCTTCGGATAATTTCAGAAAATCCTTTTTCGGCAGCGCCCGTTTCATGAATGCTCCTTCACTGAAAAAATTATACCGCCCGAAAGACAGGGGATGCAGTGGATGCCATATACTCTGTAAAAAGGCGGCCGGGGACGGGACAATCATGCCGGAATTCGAGACCCTCTCTCATTTTTCCGCATTAATCGGAAATACCGATATTGAAACCGTGGTTTCGGCAAACAGAATCTGCAATGAAACCGGGATGGACACCATATCTGCGGCGGCAACCCTTTCATGTTTTTCCGAAATTTCGGTGAAAACCTTAACTCCTTCCGATATTCCGGACCTGCTTAATGACATTGCATATAAAAGAAATGAAGGGGAAAAACTCGGCAAGGGAGCCGCAAGATATGCCAGGATTACGGGGCATCCTGAGAGCGCAATGACCGTCAAGGGGCAGGAGCTTCCGGCATATGACCCGCGCGGAGCATACGGCATGGCTCTTTCCTATGCCGTATCGACGAGAGGCGGATGCCATTTGAGGGCATATCCTGTGAGTCATGAAATTTTAAGAAAACCGGTCGCGACAGACAGGTTCACATTCTGGGGTAAGGCGCGAATAATAAAAACGAGTGAAGACATAAATTCTGTCGTCGATTCTCTTACCGCCTGCAAATTCATCTTTTTTGCCGCCTCCACCGAAGAATATTCAAGAGTCTTTCACGCGGTCACGGGTATAAATTATTCGGGCCAGGATCTCATTAAAACAGGCGAGCGCATTTACTACAACGAACGCATGATGAATGCCGCAAACGGTTTTTCGGCAAAGGATGACGACCTTCCCGCGCGTTTTTTCAAATCCTTCGGCCATGAAGGGAAAGATATGACAATCGGACCCATTAACCGGGAGGATTTTTTAAGAGCAAGGGCTAATTACTACAAGGCAAGAGGACTGGATGAAGACGGAATGCCGCTTCCTGAAACTGCAATAAAGCTCGGATTATAGCAAAATGGAAAATCTGCTTTTCAAATATGAAAAAAAACTCGCAGAAAGCGGCCTGGCCGGAAGCGGCGACCCACTTCTTGGAATCCTTGATGCGGAAACCGAATGGAACAGGGATGACGGCTCACGAAAGATACTTGAAAAAGTTTTTGAAAATCTTAATATCAATTCACTCATATTTTCAAAACCGGAAGAGCCTTATTTTTCCATTATAAACTATCTTGCAAAAACATCCGGAGAGGCAATCCGTCCCGGTGATTGCGAAACGAGGACTTTTTTTCATGACCTTCCGGTATCCTCAGAATTCAGCGCCGATTCAATCATATCAAGGCTTAAAAAAAGAAAATGCGTCATTATTCCGGGTCACGGAATCATCTCTTACGGGACAGTAAGCATAGAACAGGCCTTTATCACTTTTTCTTCCGTATGCTTTTCCTGCTTCGTAAAGTTCTTTTCTGATTATCTTTTTGCATTGCAATCCGGCAGGCCGGATAAAGACTTCATAAAAACCTTCGAAAAAGTTTCTTATTTTCTTGCGCCTCCTCCGCCGTTAAACCATTCGCTGCAAAAAAGCCCTTTTCATTCCGATAAAGAGGTTTTGGATGCAATAAACGAAGCCGGAAGCCTTATGGTCGGCTTAAGGCTGGTGGATTCTTTTTTCGGCAACATCTCCTATCGTCATGAAGATACGCTGTTCATCAGTCAGACCGGAAGCTCTCTGGACGAGCTTGCCGGGAACGTTGATTTATGCCCTCTCGACGGCTCATCCTGTGCCGGCATCACGGCTTCAAGCGAACTCCCGGCTCATCTTGAGATAATAAAGAGAACGGGGCATAAGGCAATTCTGCACGGGCATCCGAAGTTTTCCGTGATTCTCTCAATGGATTGCGGAATAATGGATTGCACCGGTAAGGGGCTTTGTCACATAAAATGTCCCCGTGAAAGAGACATCTGCGGTATTCCGGTAGTCTCGGGCGAGGTCGGCTCAGGATCAGGCGGGCTCTGCAACACTGTTCCTGAAGCAATAATGAACAAACCCGGGGTTATTGTTTACGGACACGGCATATTTACAACCGGCGCCGAAGATTTCAATTTGCCGTTTAAGAACCTGCTTGAAATAGAAAACGCGTGTTACTGGGAATATTTTAAAAGGGTCTCAAACCCTTCCGCCGCTCCATCTCAACTTGGTCTTTAATACGTCGAAATAATCCTGTCCCGGAATCGTTATCATATTTACCGGCTGAGCCCCTTTTTGAATCACCAGAAGATCCTTCCTGCTGATTTCCATGCCCTGCTGTCCGTCAAAAGTGAGCATTATATGAGATGACTGCTTTTCAAGTTTGATTTTAATGACGGATGAATCGGGCACTATAAGAGGGCGGTTTGTAAGCGTGAAAGGGCATATCGGAGTCATTATAATCGCCGGAACGGACGGATGAATGACGGGCCCTCCCGCAGCAAGAGAATAGGCTGTTGATCCTGTAGGTGTTGAAACGATAAGTCCGTCGGCTCTGTAAGTAGTCAGGTAGTGATCATTTATATAAGTTTCAATATGCGCAAGCCTTGCAAGCGCCCCTTTATTAATTACGACATCGTTGAGAACATGTTCGCAGGCAATCTCTTTCCCGTTTCGCAATACCCTGACGAGAAGACGCATTCTGGGACTGAATGAAAACCTCTTTTGTAAAACAGCTTCAGCAGCGGTAAAAAGACTCTCCTCGGATGTCTCGGCGAGAAAACCGACCTCTCCGAATTTTATCCCCAGAACAGGGATCTTCCGGTCGCCTATCCAGCGGACAGCGCTTAAGAAAGTTCCGTCTCCTCCAAGCACGAAAACACAAAAAAGACCGGCCGGGGCCTTGCTCTTTTTACCGGAAACCGCCCCTTTTGGCTGCAGGTAATCTTTCCTGATAACATCAACTTTTTTTGAGCGCAGCCATTTTTCGAGTTCATCGGCTTTTCTGATAGCCCTGGGGTCTTCCTTGACAACAAGGCCGATTCTGATTTTTTTTAAAGGATTTTTATTCAAAATAAGAGATCTCCTGTTTATTCTCCTGCGATAATCCGGGCTCCCGTTTTCACGGGAGTGACGGACATTTTAACTATTTACGGGAACGACAAATTTGACAGATTCG
>CAZOEH010000066.1:6968-11118 GCA_964578785.1 uncultured Desulfonema sp.
TGAGATTTTTGGGAAACAGATTTTTTAATTACTTAGCGTTAAAAATCATCCGCCATAATTCTGGCGGATGATTTAGCGAAGTAATTTAAAAATCCCCAAAAAGTTCATTAAGAGAGCATATTCGGACTTTTTACGAGAATATCAATTTAATACTTGTTACAAGGTTGCCAGCATCTGAGCAACCGTCATCTTAATCCTCTCGGAAATCCCGAAAGCTTCCTTAAAATCCTTTTCAAGCCCCGCCATCTCCGTATAGAAAGGAGTACGGTCGAACTTCAGATACTCTTTGCCGCCGCAGCGGGCATTGAATTCACCGCACCCGGGACCCGTTTTTTTCCCGCTCCCCGGAATGATTATCTCGTGGGGGAGGCCATGCAGTCTGCATATCATAGGCCGGTATTCATACAAAACGCACATGCCTTCATAATTGAGCGGGCATAAAAGACGGACCGGAAGGCCCGCCCTGTCAAGTTCGGCCGTCTTCATGCAAACCGAAACGGCTCTTTTTAGTATTTCCGCACGGATTCCATGCTCAAGTGCTTCAAAGCCTTTATGTAAGTATAAATACTCCGCGAAAGTATGGTGATAAAATCTTGTGAAACAGCAGTTCTCTTCACATCCCCCGCAGCAAAAACCATAATGGCTTGCCGTCTCATTATATTTAACATCCATTTTTTTATAAATAACTTCCATCCTGCTCATTAAAGGGATGAATTTATCTTCACAGGATGTTATTTTTTCTATCAGAGGATTCATATAGAGCATACCGTAATTTACTATACAAGCGGTGAAGGGAAAAATATTTTAGAATAAAGATCGAGGGCATACCGGTCTGTGATGCTTGCAATAAAATCGCAGACAATCCTTTCGTAGGTCTCCTCGCCGAGATTCTTTTTACGGTAGATTGCGGCCATCTCCATGTTGGTAAGCTCTCTGTGAAACATCTTTTCATCTTTTACAAAATAAGAATACAGCTCTGAAAGAATCTTCTTCGCCTTCATAAATTCATTATGAACGTCGGGAGAACGGTAAACATTATCATACAGGAATTCCCTCAGTTTTGTCATGGCGCCGTATATCTCATCGCTCATTTCAAGGCAAAGACTGCCTCCGGATACCCTGGTTGAAAAAACAAGATTTTTTATCATGGTTGTAGCGCGTTCCGAATGCGTGCGGCCGAGAAGGTTTGAGCACGTTTCAGGGATCTGGTTTGAGTTAATTACACCGCTTCTGATCGCATCGTCCAAGTCATGATTCAGATACGCCATTATGTCCGCTATACGAACAACCTGCCCTTCAACCGTGCAGGCCAGCTCTTCCGGGTTATCGGGTATGATTTTCCCATATCCCTTTGAATGTTTTAAAATTCCATCCCTGACTTCATAAGTCAAATTGAGCCCCTTCCCCTTGTTTTCAAGAAGATCCACAACCCGAAGGCTTTGCTCATTGTGAGAAAAATCCGGAGAATATATCTCTTTTAAAGCCGTCTCTCCGCCGTGCCCGAAAGGCGTATGTCCAAGATCGTGACCGAGGGCGATCGCTTCAGTCAGATCCTCGTTCAGTCTCATGGCCCGTGCAATGGTTCTTGCTATTTCAGAAACCTCAAGTGTATGGGTCAGGCGCGTCCTGTAATGATCTCCAAGAGGGGATAAAAAGACCTGGGTCTTATGTTTCAATCTTCTGAAAGCATTTGAATATACGATTCTGTCTCTGTCCCGCTGAAAGGCAGTTCTTATGGGACAAGGGTCTTCCTTTCTTGCGCGCCCTTTCGATTTTGAACTGAGGCATCCGAAAGGGGACATGAACCCTTCTTCCCGCTTCTCAAAATTTTCACGAATTGACATAAATCGTTACCTGTAATAGTTATTGACAGCTTCGTATAAAGTCGAATTTCATATGGCAAAGTAAAAAGCTCCATATGCAAGGCGTGCAAATTCTTGAGGAATGAAGCGTACATATTAGTACACCGCAATGACGAAGAATGAAGCAAAACGCAGCAGAGGGACTTTTTGCGAAGCCGTATTAAATTTATTCACATGAACAGCGAATTGTAAAGAACTATTTGCAATAAAGACGATTGAAAAAGCACATGGACGGTCATCATTTGATTTTGGGCGAAACAACCGACTTCATTACGGGTGATCCGATACCAGATACCCACGATGAGAGGTACAGGCAAAATATCGCCCGGCTGCTTGTGAATAAAAAATCATACGACAAGTCTGAAATAAAACCGCGCCACGAGCTTTTGGTCAGGGCCGGAGAAAAAAAAGCAATAATCAGGATCGATTTTCTCATTACAATAAAAGACCGGACCCTGATGATAATTAAATACGGACCCGGCTCAATAACTACACGCCATCGTCCCGCCTTATCGGCATCGAGACTCGTTGCCCCTTATCAGGTACCGGTTGTAGTTGTGACAAACGGGGTGGATGCGGACATCCTTGACGGGCAAACCGGCAAAGTAATTTCAAACGGACTCGATTCCATCCCTTTAAAACAGGATCTGTTGAATCTTTCGGAAAAATTCATTTTCGGCGAAATTCCAGAATGCAGGGCTGAAGCCGAATCAAGACTCCTTTACGCCTATGAGGTTGACGGGAGCTGCCCCTGCGATGATACAATCTGCAGAATCGATCCTTAAATACGGAGATAGTGATGAATCACGAATATTATATGGAAAAAGCTCTTGGGCTGGCGCAAACAGCTCTCAAAGAAGGGGAATTCCCGGTAGGCGCCATTCTTGTTTTTAATAACGAAATACTTGCTACAGGTTCCAGAAAAGGAACCGCCGGAGACCTGGCGAATGAAGTCGACCATGCCGAGATCACAGCATTAAGAAATCTTGCCGGAAGAAAAGAATTTAACGGAATCAACAGGCAGGAGATTACCCTTTATTGCGTCATGGAGCCATGCCTTATGTGCTTCGGAGCCATCATGCTCTCCGGTATCGGAAAGATAGTTTACGCATATGAAGATATAATGGGAGGTGGTACCGGATGCGACATTGAGCGCCTCTCTCCGCTGTACAGAAACTGCTCTATAGAAATCATCCCGGGAATATTGCGAAAAGAGAGCCTTGCTGTTTTCAAGGCATATTTTTCAAATCCGTCCAATTCCTACTGGAGAAGAAGTCTTCTGGCGGATTATACCTTAGCGCAGAAAGATTAAGTTCCCGGCGCGATCAGATGTATACGGAAAGAACGATTGGTAATTTATTGCGATCCGGATGTTTTACCGTGACTTCGGATAACTTTTTTCTCCGGCGACCACCACAATGCATTCGGCCTCTATATTGCCGGCGTTTTGCACTCTATGCGGTATGGATGGATCAATGTGAATGGCATCCCCGGTCTCAAGACGGATAATTTCTTCCCCGTAGACAAGTTCAATGACCCCTTTTATGACCAGAATGAATTCTTCCCCCGGATGATCAAACAGAATCTTCAGTTTTTTATTAAGCGGAGGATGTTTCATAACAAACGCTTCGATAAGGTGAAGGATCTGAGGCTTTTTGAACGAATAATAGGTAAAGCCGATATCAGATCCGCGGCGAACCACCTGCTTGCGTTTATTGCTTCTGGTTACGCTGTATTTTTGTTCCGTTGTTGAATCTTTTTCCTCAAAAAAAAGGCCGATGGGGACTTCCAGACCGTGCGCAATTTTTGCCAGTGTGGCAATGGGAGGAGAGGAACGGTTCGTTTCCAGGCGTGACAGCATTCCTCTGGAAATTCCGGTTTTCTCCCCCAGTTGTTCAAGTGTCATTCCCTTTGCTTTGCGGATCTGCCGGATTTTTTCGGCAATTTGTCTTTCAATCATATATGGTTTCCTTTTTGAATCGAAACATACCCAAAAAAAATCTTGACATCAAGAAAATAGTTTATCAGAATGCAACAAATTTCGTTTAATTAAATTATGATGCTCTCGTAAAAAGTTATATGCGAACAGATTTGAGATTTTTGGGAAATAGATTTTTATAGAACTGAGCGTTAAAAATTATCCGCCTGAGGCGGACGATTTAGCGAAGTGATTTAAAAATCCCCAAAAAGTTCATTAGTAAGTTAGAAATTATTTCCGGACGGAAATAATTTCGTAAACTTACTTACACCCCTCAAGGGGGTACTGAAAAGAGTCCCGTTTATCGGGG
>CAZOEH010000067.1:0-11022 GCA_964578785.1 uncultured Desulfonema sp.
ACTTTTGCTCATTTCAATTGCTTCTGCAAGATTTTCCGCAGATTTTACCCCCATGCCTCCGAGGCTCTCAATTTTCGTTTTATCGAGATAAAATATATCCGCATAAGAAGAAAGGAGGCCGTTGTCAAAAAGCTGACCGATCAGTTTTTCTCCCAATCCGTCTATATCAAAGGCCCTCTTTGAAGCAAAATGCTCTATCTGCGCCTTAATTTTTGCCGGGCAGGACTCATTATTGCAACTAACAGATGCCTCCTTTTCATCACGAACTACACGGGTACCGCATGAAGGGCAAATCTCGGGCATATTGAAAACTTTTTCATTTCCATTTCTTGCAGTATCAATAATTTTTATTATTTCCGGTATAACATCACCCGCACGCTGAACAAGAACCGTATCCCCAATTCTGATATCCTTTCTTCTTACCTCATCTTCATTATGAAGTGTTGCGCGGTTTACGTTTACGCCTCCGATATTGACGGTTTCAAGATGCGCAACAGGTGTAAGAGTTCCCGTACGCCCTACCTGCACGGTAATATCCAATACTTTTGTCGTTTCCTGTATTGCTTTGAATTTATAAGCTATGGCCCATCTGGGACTTCTCGCTGTCGAGCCGAGCTGCAACTGAATACCGATACTGTCAGTTTTTATCACCATCCCGTCAATATCATAGGGAAGTTCATAACGCTTTCTTTCAAGTTCACTGTAACATTCAAGTACACCATCGATTTTAATTTTCGGTTTGATGTGAGGGTTAATCCTGAAACCAAGCTCCTTTAATACGCAAAGCCGGTCCCAGTGCGAATCGATATTCAGTCCTTCCGACTCTCCGGTCCCATAGAAAAATATTTCAAGCGGACGTCGTGCCGTCACCTTTGAATCAAGCTGCCTTAAGGAACCTGCAGCCGCGTTTCTGGGATTTGCAAATAACGGCAATCCACGGCTGAGCATATCTTCGTTGAGACGTCTGAATCCTTCCCTGCTGATAACGACCTCTCCCCTTACCTCAAGATGAGCCGGGATTACTCTTTTTTCTTTATAACTCTGAAGGAGGATTGGAACCGTGCGTATTGTTTTTACATTTGGCGTTATCTCTTCGCCTGTTTCTCCGTCGCCTCTTGTTGATGCTGTTACAAGTCTCCCGTCTTCATAGACAAGCTCCACGGCAACCCCATCCATCTTGGGTTCGGCGGTATAAAGGACCTGTTCATCAGTCCCAAGCTCCTTTCGGACACGTCTGTCGAAATCAAGAATATCTGAATTTGAAAAGGCATTATCAAGACTGAGCATTTTAACAGAATGCCTTACCGTCTGAAATTTTTTAACAGGAGAAACACCTACCCTCAGGGATGGAGAATCGGGACTTGAAAGTTCAGGATATCCTGCTTCAAGCTCAATCAGTTCCCGCATCATCCTGTCATATTCGGAATCCGATATTTCAGGATCATCCATGGCATAATAGAGGTAATTATGCCTGTGGAGTTCCTCTCTCAGGTTTTTAATTCTTTTAACAATATTCGGATCTATAAACTCTGACATATTTTTATCAAAGCTCCGCAGGCGGCAGTCCGGCTCTCCCTGAAACGGGTATCATTAAAACCCGGTCTCCATGCCAATGTTGATATTTCATCGGAAACTACAAGAACCCCGGCAGCTTCGATATTTCTGAATGCTGCCGCCGAATAAATCGCTGAAAGCTCCATTTCAACTCCCAGTGCATTTTTTTCTTTGTAACATGCTATTTTTTCAGGCGTCTCTCTGTAAATAGCATCCGTAGACCAGACCGGTCCTTCGTTAAAAAAAACGCCGCTTTGCCTTAAAAGACCCTTTACGGTTTCAGTTAAATCAAATGACGGCAGTGCGATGCCATTACAGGACATCTCGTTGTATCCGTAATGCCTTGAAGTGCCCTCGTCGATAAAAGCTGATGTGGCTACAATGATATCGCCGATCTTTACCGAATCGGAAACGGCCCCCCACCAGCCGTAAAATACTATTTTGTGTGCGCCCCAGACCGCAAGAGTTTCAAGAAGCATTACCGCATAAGGAGCTCCCGCAAAAGGACCTGTTATGGAAAAATTGCACCCGGAGAAGATAGGAGCAAAATGTTTGCTGCAATGCAATCCACGCGACTGATCATCCCCGATATCTATCAGGCTGCAAATGCAGTCGAGATCCGCCCTGCTGCTTACCATCAGCGCAACCGGTTTAGGATCGGGTGGATTCCTTCCTTTGACAGGCTTTACGACCCCATCATCTTTGAGCATGCGGCAAACCCCGTCGGCAGAAAACGGAACATAATGAAAATGCATCATGGAAGAGAGCCGGCAACCTTAAGACCTTTTATTACAGTCTACGGTATTTACCGGGGGCCGGCAAGTTTTGACAACTCATCCTTCACTTCATCGATGATATCGTAAAACCACATCAGGTCTTCTATTGTAAGACGGCCCGCCTTCCGCTGGCTTTCATTCCCGTCTTTTCTAATAAATACCCTGGGACCTATCTGAAGCTTCGGCTCACCGTCACCGTACCTGTTTATGGAAACAACTAGTCCGGTTTCCTCACATCTCCACTCTTTAAGAATTTTATCCATATCCGGATCAAAAGGCATTTTATCCTCCAACAATTTTGATGGCTTAGTAAATAATTAAAATTTGACCGGTAAAGTTAAAAAAGTCCGATATGCATGGTACGCAAACTCTGAGGAATTAAGAGCACCTATCAGTTTGCTGCAATGACGGAAGAAATATCCGCCATTTTAAATCTTTGAAAAATCGGCAAACAAGGCAAAAAGTCCGGAAATAGATCCAAGCAGTGCAAGCCGGTTATTGCGCACATCTTTATCATCCGCCATTACAAGGACACCTTCAAAAAAAGTATCAACTGGATTTTTAAGGGACGCTATATCCAGAAGCCCCTGTTCGAAGTCACCTTTTTGAAGGTTCTCCGACACTCTGTTTTTTACATCCCTGTATGCGGCAAAAAGTGCGGATTCACATTCCTTTTCAAACAATTTTTCGTCAACCCCGGCCATAATACTGGCAGCGTTTTCAGGAACCGATTTTTTTATTATATTGACAACACGTTTAAAGGCAACTGCAAGGGGCTCAAAATCGGGAGCAGTCTTTAATTTTTCTAGAGCCCCTGCCCTGTTCCAAACATCAGGCACATGATCGGCGGAAACATTTATAACTGCTGAAACAACATCTTTTGAATATCCCTGCTCAGTCAGCAGATGCGACATACGGTTTTGCAGGAATTGATATACTTTATCAGCTGTGTTTTTCCTTTCATCAGCTTTATTTATATCAAACAGCAAAAGGCTTTTTTCAATAAGGCTTTTCAATGAGAACGATAATTTCTTATCGAGCATTATCTGAATTATACCAATTCCCTGTCGTCTCAATGCATAAGGATCTGAAGCCCCGGTGGGTATAAGTCCTGCTGAAAAACAACCGCAAATCGAATCGATCTTGTCTGAAAGCCCGACTATTGCCCCGACCATTGTTTCAGGAAGAGCCCCTCCGGAATAAATTGGTCTGTAATGCTCTTCTATAGCGAGCGCAACATTCCTTTCTTCACCGGCATTCATGGCATAAATTCTTCCCATCACACCCTGCAGTTTAGGAAATTCACCCACAACGTGGCTCACAAGATCCGCCTTACATAACCTGGCGGCCCTTAATGCCTGTTTTTTGATTTCAGGATCACCCGATATCGCGCCAGCGAGATATCCTGCGATCTTCTCAACCCTTTCAGTTTTTTCATACATGGATCCCAGTTTTGCCTGAAAAAGAACACCTTTGAGCTTTTCGACCCATGTATCCGGAGAAAATTTGATATCGCTTCTGTAAAAAAATCTGGCATCTTCCAGGCGCGCCCTTAAAACCCGCTCATGTCCCTTTGCAACGAGCTGCATGTTTTTGGCCCGGGTATTATTAACAGCAATAAAACATGGTAAAAGATGCCCGTTTGCGTCAGTTACGGCAAAATACTTTTGATGCTCCCGCATTGAATTAATGAGAATCTCGTCGGGTATCTCAAGATATCCTTTATCGAATCTTCCTGCGACCGGTGCCGGGTATTCGACTAAATTTGTAACGACATTCAGAAGCTCGTCATCCTGCAGCACTTTGCCTTCAAGCTCAGAGGCAATTTGAGTGATATTATTTAAAATGTCTTTTTGCCGTTCGTTAATATCCACAAGAACCCGGGCCGATCTCAGCTTTTTAATATAATCATCAGGATGCGAAATACTGATCTTCCCTGCATGTAAAAAACGGTGACCAAATGAGTATCGCCCGGATTTAATATTGCCCAGTTCGAAAGATATTACCTGTCTGCCGAAAAGGGCTAAAATCGAATGAATGGGTCTGGCAAATTTCACATCAAGGTCAGCCCATCTCATGACTTTTGGAAAAGGAATAGCTCCAATAACCTGTGGAAGCATGTTTTTAAAAACGGCTTTGCTTTCAAGGCCCGGATCGGTTTTCACAGCACAGAGATATGTTCCCTTTTCTGTCTGTTTAATCCGGATTGATTTAACGGGAATACCCATCTTCTCGGCAAATTTCCTTCCTGCAACGGTCGGCTGACCGGCTCCGTCAAATCCAGCTTTTTCAGGCGGGCCCGTAACTTCTGTCGTAAGCGGCGCCTGTCTGGTTGAAACGCCGGCAACCATCACGGAAAGCCTTCTGGGTGTTCCAAATGTTTTTGCTTCTCCATGTACAATTCTCTCTTCTTTCAGTTTTTGCAACAAAATCTCCGAGAGCGCATTCAATGCAGGTTTAATATAACCGGCAGGAATTTCTTCCGTGCCGATTTCAAGTAATAAAGTCTCCATATCCACCTCAGTTTATATTTTTTCCTCTCTCCGTTACTTTCAGCAGCGGGAAACCCATACATTCACGCTGCTTTAAATAACCTTCCGCACAGGCCCTCGCTAGATTCCTGATCCTCGCTATGTAACCGGTTCTTTCGGTAACGCTTATGGCGCCCCGGGCATCAAGAAGGTTGAAGGTATGCGAGCATTTTAAGCAGTATTCATAGGCTGGAATCACGAGTGATTCTTTAATAATACGCAATGATTCTGCTTCGTATTTTGCGAATAGGTCGAGAAGTGAATGAACATCGGCTTTTTCAAAATTATAAGTCGACTGCTCCACTTCCTGCTGATGGTATACGTCTCCGTAAGTAATCACATCATTCCATCTAAGGTCATAGACATTATCAACTCCCTGGAGGTACATTGCTATGCGTTCCAGGCCATATGTTATCTCTACCGAAACCGGATGTAGTTCTATGCTTCCGGCAAGCTGAAAATAAGTAAACTGTGTTATCTCCATTCCATCCAGCCACACTTCCCATCCGAGACCGGAAGCTCCCAGAGTCGGTGATTCCCAGTCATCTTCCACAAACCTTATATCATGCTCAAGGGGATCTATTCCCAAAGCCTTCAAACTCATAAGATACAGACGCTGAACATCCGTGGGAGACGGTTTGAGTATTACCTGATACTGGTAGTAATGCTGAAGCCTGTTAGGGTTTTCACCATACCGCCCGTCTGTAGGTCGTCTTGAAGGCTGTACATAGGCGACATTCCATGGTTCAGGACCCAATGCTTTCAGCAGGGTTGCAGGATGAAAAGTTCCTGCACCAACCTCCATATCGTACGATTGAGCCAGAACACAACCTCTGCGGGCCCAGTACTTCTGTAAAGTCAGAATTACATCTTGAAAATTCATATTTCATACCTCATGCAATGTAATATAAATCGTGTCTATCCGGACACAAATTCGGAACAGAACCGAGTTTTATTTTTCTCTTACCGATACGCCTCTGTAATCCGGCTTAACCTCTATCAGGCCGGCTCCTTTTCTTTTCAAAAGGATAAATTCCCATTTTTCCTTCAATTTTTCAATATTACCGGCTTCACCAATCGCCCAAATACATCCGCCGCCGCCTGCACCGGTGAACCTCGCTCCGCAATTATTTTTTACAGCCGACATTATCAGCATACGACCTATGCTATCAAGAACATCGGGCGTCATTTTCCTTCTTATGGCTGTCTCTTCATTCATAAAGAATGCCGCATCCTGAAATCTACGGTTTGCCACCGCTTCTATAAATTTACCGGTACATATAACTATATCATCCCAGAGATCGCGTTGTTTACCGGAAATAAACCGCCTGACCCATCTGCCGTTGATATTCTTTGATTCGTGCGGGACGCCGCAGTATGCCAGAATAAAATTTTTTCCAAAATTCCCGGCAAATTCCTTCCCGATAATGCTCTTCTTTACAAAAGGGGGACCGTCAATTCCATCCTTCCAATACCAGGCATTCACTCCTCCGAAAGCTGCTGCAAGTTGGTCCTGCAACCCGCAAGGCACGCCTGCTACACTCTGTTCGATTGCATGGGCAATCAGTACCATTTGCCGTTTCGAAAGAGGTTTTTTGCCTGCGTTTTCATAAGTTTTTGAAAAAGCAGCAATCAGGGCAACCGCAGCAGCTGATGATCCGCCCAGAGCACTTCGGGGCGGAGATGACGAATCAATGACAATGTGGATGCCTTCCGCCCTGAAAAAGGATGCGATGGCGAACATAAGTCCCAGTGGATGGTTAAAAGGTGCGCTCCCGGGGGGGTATTCGGCGCTTCTAAAACCGCGTGAGGAGATCCTGATACTCTTTTTCTTAAACGGAAGGATGGATACCCTGGTTCTTAAATTGATTGCGATATTGAAAGTACACGGATTAAGATGCATAAGGGGATAATAAAATGTACTTATATCGAGCGTTCCCCCCATATCAATACGGCAGGGCGCCGAAGCTTCAATAAGTCTGTCTTTGAGAATATCTTTCAATTTATCCGTCATATAACTCGAAACATATCTTTCAGATCGATCCGCCTGACATTCAATATCCGGACGGCCCGTTTTCTTTCCTTATCTGCTTTAAAAATTTCAGGCTCCGCATCTCTTTTCCCAGATGATAAGCCGTAAATGTCTCAAGCAAATCCAGCCCTTCTTTTACTGCCGCAGGAGTAAATTTTATTTTACCAGCCTTTTTCAAACCTCCGCTTTCAACCCAGAGAAGCTGCTTGATGGTTCCCATTGAAAGAGAAAGCCGGCTTACAGACCTGCCGGCACATTTTTGACATATAATCCCGCTTCTTGGTAAATCAAATGCGATGCGCTCCTCTTTTATTTTGTCTAGTTCAATCCGGCATATACTGCACTTCAATAAATTTGGGCGTATACCTGCTATTGAGGCAAACCGCATCAGGAACAATATGGCCGATATTTCTGCAGAAATAAGTCCGGCATCAATCTGTCCAAGAACATGGCAAAGCAAGAGATAAAGATCTTCCTGTTTCGCATCAGGTTCGGTCCATTCATTTACCAGTTCGGCCATGTAACTCGCATATGCAGTTTTATTTAAATCCGCCCTTATGCCGGAAAAGGAATTTTTAAGATCGGCTTCCTGCAGGACCATCAGATCCCTGTCAATCCTGGCGCTGCACACTATATCCAAAACTGAAAATAACTCGAGGATTCCTCCGAACCGCTTTGTACTCTTTTTTGCAGATTTTGCAATGGCTGATATCTTGCCCTTTTTCAACGTAAAAAAAGTTAAAATTAGATCATAGTCACCAAAATCTGTCCGCCTGAGAACTATGGCAGGAGATGTAAAGATCGGCATTTATCCATATCCCGGAATTGAAGAAAATAATAAAGCATACATTCAAATCCTTTAGATCATGGAATTTGTATGTTTGCAGCACGGCCGCTTTCTCTTTGGATAACCAATGGATGACCGTTGATATTTAACCTGATTGCACCGGCATCCCCCACAAGCAAATTATAGCCTTTTAATGCTTTCAATTCCAGCAAATCGCCGCTATTCAGCAAATATTCCCTGGGATTTTGTCCATCAATTATAATCTTCATCCAGGTATCCTTTATGGCCGATATTTCCAAAGAGAGTTCGCTACCCATGTTGCCGGAATCTGTATGATTAATTTTCGATATTTCTTCAGAACCTTTGCCGGTAATCCTGCTTTCTTTCGTAAGCATCCTATGCCTGTCCGCTTTATCCACTCCGACAAGTCTATCACCGGATTCAGACTTATCCGAAATAAATGAGACCGATGCGATCGATAAAAAAATGATCGATAAAAAAATACCGGTAAGCAATACTATTTTTTTCCAGAAACGAACATCTGTCTTTTTCGATTCATTATCGGATTTAGCGGTATTTCCTGAACTTCCTATGCATGCAAGATATCGTCGTACAGCCTCGTTTCCGTCTGCACTGACTGCACGGGAGTATGATCTTACAAAACCCTTGACGAAAACCTCCTGGGGAAGCCGGTCAAGCTGTTCACTTTCTATAGCGGTAAGATAATGTATGCCGATCTTAGTTTCATTCGACACGTCCTCAATGCTCTTCCCGCTTTCTATCCTGAAAGTTTGAAGATATCGTCCAAATGAAAATAAATTTTTACCGGAAGTCATATTCAAATCAAACATCCTGAAATTGATGACGGTTTTGTAATAATTAAAATCTCATTTGATTACTTTTATATGTGATTTCTGTCTCAGTTCGTTTATCCACGACATAAATTTTTTATCCACTATCTCTCTGAAAAGAATTTCCTCTATTTCTGGAGCAGCCTCATCAAAAGATTTGCCCGGCTTCTCCTCAATCTTATGTATATAAATAATCTGATATCCTACGTCAGTTTCAAGCACCTTCGTGCATTCGCCTGCGTTAAGCTCTTTAATCGCATCCTGTATCTGTTTTGACAATTCATCCGGCTTAAACATCCCCAGATCCAGACTCATAATATCATAGGAACCGCCAAGGTAATCCCGTGTAACCTCATCAAACGGCTTACCGTTTTTTAACGTGGTGTAAATCTCTTCCATTATGAGCAAAACCGCTTTTCTATCATCAGCGGATAAGCTGTAACCGGCTTTCTTCACAATGTTCTGAAGATGATACTTTTTTTCGCCCCGATACAAATCCTTATGGTTTTCATAATACGATTTTACATCATCTCTTGTAATAACAATCTTCGATTTAACTTCAATATTAAGAAGTTTTGATCTTAGTATATTCTCCCTGACCTTCTCCCGATATTCTTCCATAGACATATTATCTTTTGTCAATGCGCGCCTTAAATCTTCGTCCGTGTAATGACTGGCCTCCTTAACCCGCTCAAGCGCGTTATCAATTTCTTTCTCGCTCACCGAAAGCTTGTATTTTTTGATAGCCTGATCGGTTAGTTTCCGGTTAATAATCTGTTCAAGCATATCTTCACGCACTTTGAAAAGCGTTTCACGCTCTTTTTCAAGCGAATAACCAAGCGATTTAATTTTATCGGCATACGGCTGAACCGCTTTTGTCAGCTCTGAAAGAGAAACTATATCCTCATTGACCACAGCCACAACTCTGTCTACGATTTCAGCGCAACATAATTCATCGTATACATGAACTCCTGAAAGAATTGCTAAAATGGAAAACAATATTATTTTTTTGCACATAGTCAATGGAATATAACCCCTTTTGTTTACTACGATATCAATTTTTCCCATTGTTTCTTGTTTATTTCTATTCTATATTTATTCTGCAGTCCGTTGATCCATGTTTTGTATCCGGATTCCGCTTTTGCATTACGCAGATCTTTCACGGCTATTTCGACCGCCGGTTTATTAGACGATCCTCCGGAGCTGTCCTTAAGATTTTCACTGTAGTATTTAGACAGGTCATCAGGTGTTACTGTAATATTATTTTTCAGATCTTCCGTTATGACCTTTTCCATGAGCAAACGGGTTCTTAATCCTTTCTCCCACAACTTGTAAGAAATTGCATATTCAAGAAGCATCTGATCAAATTCATCTTCAGGATAATCTCTCTTGATTTTCTCAACTGCATTCCCAAGCTCTTGATCCGTAATTATTAAATTCAGTTCCTTTGCCCTTTGAACTACAATCAGTTCCTCTATCATCTGATTTAAAAGCTGCTGTTTTACTTCGCGGTAAACTGAAGATGCGTTTGTTATATTATGCGGATAAGCAGATTTTGCAGTTTCAAATGCCCTCTGGAAATCAAGCACTGTAACAACGTTTCCCTCGACTCTGACAAGATATTCATCACCCTGGACAGAATCGGTTCCGGAACAACCCGAAAGCATAAATACCGCTAAAAAAATATATCCCGCAAATATTTTCACACAAAACGCGGCGTTTTCGCAATGTTTATGTTTAATAACAAATGGCATAATTAATATAAAAAATTCTTCTCATAACCCCGATAAACCGGACCATCAACACTGAGAAATTAACATAACATGCCCTTTGGGGTCGGCATGGGTAATCCGGTTTTGCCGATTTGCAAGAAATTGTTACGAACCATAACAACGCCCCCTGATTTTCAACAAAGAGACACAGGCAGAGACGATATGACGACTTCGTGGGCATATATGCACCGGGGCTTCCAAGTCCAATGGGAGTCCGCCTTAGGCTGACTCCCGTTTACGAAATCAGAGTCCTATCTTGCTAAACGGTAAAACCGGATTACCAATGCCAGCTCTTTAATCAGGTTATATGCATGTGTCTCACGCTGAGATGATCCTGAAAATATAATAATCTGATATTCAATAATATTCTTTAATAAAATTATTCAGCCGTTAACACGTTGGGCAATTTCTTTCAAGATGTTTTTAGCCTGAACAATTTGCCCTGCAATACTTTGTTTCTGGAGTTTTACTTTCAGAATATGCCCCGGCGTCAACTCGAAGCGGCCTTTATTTGAAACTACCATATCAATTATTCCCGAAGGATTCTTAATATACTCTTCTCCGGCAAAATGGAGTAAAAGTTGTCTCTCCTTGAGTTCAAGTCGTTTCACTCCTGATTTTTGTGATAATATTTTAAGCATGATTTTCAATAACAGGTGGGTTGCCTCCTCCGGCAAAGCTCCGAACCTGTCTGTAAGTTCCTTTTTAAAATCGGCTAT
>CAZOEH010000068.1:0-11007 GCA_964578785.1 uncultured Desulfonema sp.
GTTTCTTAACGAAGACCGCCATTGGTGGTTTGTGGGAAGGAGAATGATTATAGGGAAGATATTGTCAAGCTTCTTTCCCGTTAAACAGGAAAGAAGAATACTTGAGGTCGGCTGCGGAACAGGCGGAAATCTTGAATTGCTGTCAGCATATGGTAATATTCAAGCAATGGAACTTGATGACGAAGCGATAGCGATGGCTGATAAAAGAAGCGTTGATCGTGTGTTGAAAGGTTCTCTGCCAGGTGATATTCCCTTTGAAGGCGGCTTTGATCTGATTTGCATGCTGGATGTCCTCGAGCATATAGACGGTGACATTGAAGCTCTTGAATCTGCCAGGAAAAGACTCAACCCGGGAGGAAAAATACTTCTTACAGTTCCGGCTTTTAGATTTCTATGGAGCGGACATGATGTGGCGTTACATCATAAAGGCGTTATGGGAAAAAAGAATTGATGGAGATTTTACAGTTATCAGGATTTAGAATTATATACTGCTCTTATTTCAATATGCTGTTATTTCCTGTAATTGCAGCGATAAGAAGCTTTAAAATAAATAACGGCAAAGGATCCGGAACTGATGTAATTATGCCGTCCAAACCAATAAATATTTTATTGACGGCGATATTTTCCTGCGAAAGATTTCTCATGCCACGGTTATCATTACCATTCGGGACATCCATATTGCTTTTGGCCGAAGTATGATATTTTTTGAAAACCGGTGTTCAGAATTCTCCGCTCGTTTTTTAACAGCGCTTTTTATTTGATATTCTATAATTCATGCGAATAGATAAAATACATATAATTTTTTTCCTATTAAGTGTGGCAGGAACTCTGGTTGTTTTTTTTGGAACTTCACAATTCGGTATCGGAATCTCCCCGGATTCGGTCAATTACATATCCTGTGCCAGAGAGCTTATCAGAGGAAACGGCTTTTTATCGTATGACGGCACACCTTTTACTCTTTGGCCGCCTTTGTACCCGGCTTTGCTGGGAACTCTGGGACTGACAGGCATAGATCCTGTTACCGGAGCCAGGATTTTGAACATATTAGTTTTCGGATTAATCATATTCTGCACGGGGCAATTATTCCGGTCATGTTTACGTTCCTCCTTTTTGATTATATCAGGAACGATTTTCGCGTCTTTTTCCGCTCAGGTCATATCTTTATCATTCATGGCATGGTCGGAGCTTATATTTTCTCTTTTTTGTATCCTGTTTATAAAATATCTTATTAATTTTTCAATTGAAAACAGGAGGAAAGATTTCTACCTGCTTTCAGTAATTGTATCTCTCTCCTGCCTGCAGAGGTATATCGGTGTTGCGATGGTTCCAACGGCACTTGCCGCCATTTTACTGTTAGTGAAAATTCCTGCATCAGAGCGAATTAAATATTCAGTAAAATTATTATTCATCTCTCTTACCCCTTTATTCTTATGGTTATTTCGAAATTATATGTTAACATCCACCATATCGGGCCGGAGAATAACCTCATCCTATTCTTTTCAACATAATATCTCTAAAACATTTGATGTTATAACCTCATGGATTATACCCTCTTTTGCGCCTTTTCACATCCGCCTGATATTTACCGGAATTTTATTTTTCATTCTTATTTCGATCACAATAAGCAAATATTATAATAAAAACAGCAGTACAATTAATATGATATTAATTCAGGCCGTTTATTTCCTGATATATGCCTTGTGTATTATAATACTCAGTTCGTTCAGTTCACTCGATCCGGTTCCTTACAGATATTTAGCTACTGTTTATATTATTTTTATCTGTCTTGTATTCATGCTGCTTGAAACTGCTTCGGAATGGATGAATGAAAAAATCCGGATTAATAATTTCGGGAAGTATGTTATTATTTTGCTATGTACCGCATGGTATTTAAGTGTTATTACAAATAACTATAAGAATGTTATGTTCACAGTAACAAACGGCGCCGGATATTCTTCGAACACCTGGCTGTTATCGCCGACTTTAAAATATATAAAAAATAATCCTTTAAATGGTAAAATTTACAGCAATGCTCCTGATGCTGTTTATATCATAAGCGGAATAAAAGCCGAATGGCTTCCCCGCCGTGATGAAGGGTTTGATAATTTTAAAAAAATGACTACCGGGGCAGGCAATAAATATGTAGTCTGGCTCAATAATGTGACTGAGCGCTCATATCTTTATGATATTAAAGATATATTGAATAATCTGATTTTGATTAACCGGGACCATTATCCTGACGGAGATATTTATATTTTATATGACTGGAATAAAAGCTGAAATTCTAAAATCCTTAATTAGCGGATTCTGCAAACGGACGGGTTCTTAATGGGGAAAACGGCAATTATAATTCCATGTTACAATGAATCCAGCCGATTACGGGTCGGAGAATTCTCAGACTGTATCAACACAAACGGCAATGTTTATTTCATTTTTGTCAATGACGGCAGTACCGATAATACCTCTGTGGTAATACAAGCTCTTTATGATACATTTCCGGATCGGATTATATTCATAGACTTTGAGAAAAATAGCGGAAAAGCTGAAGCGGTCAGGCAGGGTATATTGAAAGCATTGGAAATGGATTTTGAGAATATCGGTTACTTCGATGCAGATCTTTCTACTCCTTTAAACGCTGTCAATAAATTTTGCGAGTTGCTGGATAAACCGCAAACCAAGATTGTTATGGGCGCCCGTGTTAAGCTTCTCGGGCGGAAAATTGAAAGAAAGGCATTCCGGCATTATCTCGGGAGAGTATTTGCCGCATGCGCCAGCATTATTCTTGGTGTTCCGGTATATGACACACAATGCGGCGCAAAAATTTTTAAGAACACAAAAGATTTGAATATAATTTTCTCGAAGCCTTTTATCACAAAATGGATTTTTGATGTTGAAGTATTGGCAAGATTTAAATTGCTGAAGCTGGATGAGTCAAAAAGCTGGATAGAAGAATCGGTAATTGAATATCCTTTGGAGGAATGGATACATGTTTCCGGATCGCATTTAAAATTTATTCATTATGTTACAGCATTATCGGATCTGATAAAAATATTTTTATTTCTCCATTTTCCCGGGCTTGCAATTAAGGGGAATATAAATAATAAAGAGACGAATCAGCATAAATAATAAATCTTT
Organism: uncultured Desulfonema sp.; assembly: GCA_964578785.1. Taxonomy (GTDB): domain Bacteria; phylum Desulfobacterota; class Desulfobacteria; order Desulfobacterales; family RPRI01; genus RPRI01. Next base: position 3,136 of record CAZOEH010000068.1, read on the forward strand.
CTTGCTTTTTACATTCGGAATTAATACAAAAATCTTTCGGCTGATTCCGATATCGGTGCCGGTATTATTATTGATGTAATCGTCGTAAGTCATAAATCACATGGCAAAGTAGAAAGACCATTGTGCAAGGCGCTAGAATCTTGAGGAATGCAACGTATTTTTTGGTACGCTGCAATGACGAAAGATGAAGCGTCCGCCGAGCCGAACAGAATGGCTTTTTACGAAGCCGGCAAGTATGAGAGGAGTATGAATGGACGAAAAAACTTTATATGAAAAGCCTGATGGGAAAGGGGACAGGGAGATGGCAGATCAAAAGCACATCAGCCCTTTGGTTGTTGCTGCAATAGCGGTTGCTCTTGATGCTCATTTTTCTGATGAATGCTCCTTATGTTCAGCAGAATTTGCGGTAATAAGCTGACTGAAATATTATCAATTTACATAATAAAAGGAATATTAAATGATATATAAAATCAGGATTGGAGATAAAAAGTTTGATGTGGAAGTGGGAGGAGAAAAGAATGGACTGGCCAGTGTTACTGTAAACGGTGAATTTTATGAGGTTGAGATTGAGCGGCATGATTCGGCCGCTGCTCCGGCATCAGCATCCGTTCCGGCGGCGGGCACAACATCTGTCGCCGCACCGATCCCCGGCACTATTCTGGATATAACGGTTAAGGTCGGAGACAAGGTTGAAACCGGCCAGACAGTGGCTATCATCGAAGCTATGAAGATGGAGAACAATCTCGTGAGCAGCGCCAACGGTATTGTTAGAGAAATTCGTGCACAGAAAGGCGCACATGTGAAGACAGGCGATTTGATAATGATAATAGGCTGAGCGATACTTTTTATTAACTCCTTTTTATTTATATTTACCGCGGATACGTAAAAGCTAATGGAGTTTCGTCACCCCTTTTCCAGGGTACTGTTTTATGAATGAATAATAAATGCTCAGATATTAACGACTTTTCTTCTTCCGCATATTTGCCGGCATGTTCCATATGCATTGCAAACTATAACGGTGAAGAAATAATCTCAGCATGCATAGATTCAATAAAAGACCAGCAATTCAAATATCCTGTAGAAATAATCGTTCATGACGATGCGTCTACCGATACTTCCGTAAAAATCATCAGCGATAAATACCCCGAAATAATTCTGATTAAAAGCCCGGATAATGTCGGTTTTTGCGTAAGCAACAACCGGATGGCGGCCAGAGCAAAAGGCAAATACATACTGTTTTTAAACAATGATGCCTCTCTTTTCCCGGATGCGATAAGCAAGCTTTATCATTATGCGGAAACACAAGACGAAGCCATGATACTCGGCCTGCCGCAGTATGATATGGAAACCGGTGAACTTATAGATATGGGCAGTCTGTTTGACCTCTTTTTGAATCCGGTTCCGAACAAGGATATAAGCGTTAATGATGTAGGGATGGTGATCGGGGCGTGCTTATGGCTCCCAAAGAACTTATGGGATGAACTTGGCGGTTTTCCCGAATGGTTTAAATCGCTCGCCGAGGACATGTATTTGTGCTGCCTGGCTAGATTGATGGGATATCCTGTGAGAATGCTTCCAAATTCAGGATTTAAACACTGGGTAGGGAAAAGCCTGGGAGGCGGCAAGGTTGATGCGGGGAAGCTGGTTACAAGCATGAAAAGGCGGGCGTTGAGCGAACGGAACAAGAGCTTTGTTATGTTGTTATGTTATCCCGGCCCTCTCGCATATATATTGATTCCGGTCCATCTCCTGTTGTTGACTGCAGAGGGGCTATGCCTTTCAGTAGTAAAGTGGGACAGGCGTATATGGTCTGATATCTATTTATACTGCTTCAAGGCCCTTTGGTCAAAACTTTATAAATTAGCACGATTAAGGGGAAAAATACAAAAAAACAGAAGCGTTTCTTCTATTACCTTTTATTCAGTACACTCTTTAGTCCCACATAAATTGACTATGCTGCTGAAACACGGGTTGCCTATGGTCAAGTAAAGTGGCAATTTAAGTTTGAAATATTTAGAATCTTCTTTTATCAAACAAGAGTATCGATCTTAATCTGTACTGACCTATATTTTAACTTACAAACATCGTCAAATGAATTCCTGACGATCAACTATCGATTTACGATAGACGAAATTATAATTGATGGTATAATTTTTTGCTCTATCCAACGGATCTATAAGAACGGCAAGCAATCCCGTAGTAGCTTTAATTGGTAGCAACAGGAGATAAATAAAATAACGGAGCCACGAAAATCTCTTAGCGGGAAAAAGCAACCAAAAGGCACACCAAATCATATTTTCGATGTTAACAAAAATCCCACCATGTGGCTCCATGGATACTACCTCAAAGCCAAAACGCCGACCTAAACTCTCCAATCCATATCTTGTATATCTGAAATAGTCATGCGGCGTCTGGTGTTCAATTGCACTAAGCGGAACACTCAAATATAGCATACCGTTAATCTTTAGAATCCTATTAAATTCAGCGAAAACCTTATCTGGGAACTCTATGTGTTCCAGAACTTGTGTACATAAGATATGATCAAAGCTTCCATCTGCGACTGGAATATTTTCAGCAGGAGAAACTATGTCGATATTATCATATATCCACTCTGAGTCTCCGCTCCGTAAGTCATTGCTTATATACTGGCAATTTGAGAAATATCGACGATATTTGAGCTCCCCAGCCCCAATATCGAGTAGCTTTTCGTGCGCCCCTATCTTGCCGGCAATACGCTTTACAAATCGTAATAATTTGAACTGATGAAACTCTGTTAGTGGGTTATACAAAATAGTTTGCACAAGCCTTGCACTCATCAAAGGGAATATAAATCGTTTTCTGAAAGACATAACCCCTCATACATTTCATATTTTGAGTTGAAGAGACAATAGCCGCTATCCAAACAAAAAGGTAAAATTACCGGTAAGATCAATCTCAGAACCACTCTCCTGAACAGTTTCAAGAATTTTTTGTTATTTCTCCTCACTTTGATGCAGTTCTTCTTCCGCCTGCTACTTAAATTGGCAGGATTTATTAGAATCCCTTTTATTTTTGTTCGTTTTATAGCCCTTTTTATTACCCATTTTTCTTATCCAAGGCCCCTCCGTAGAGATAGATTCCGGCTGAAGTTTTTGTTGGATTATAATTATGCCTGATAGAATTACATAAAAAATGATTTTGTGTCAAAGAAAATAATGATAACAGAATCAATGCCTTGGATGTTTGTCATCGCGCACGAATTGTGCTTATTACTGATTGAAATATTGTGTGAATTAGGAAAATAATAAAAACAACATTTCAGATAGTACTGTCTTGGGATGGTCTTGACAGGTAAAGTTAAATCTACCTCATTCTACGGCATTTAATAATTTCCTCTTCCAATACAATAATCCTTTATTCTTAAAAAGTTTTTCAATATTTTCCACACCAGTTAATATCGGGTTAATACATTTTAAATCCATTTTCCTCTGTTGGAAAATATCTAATTGAATCCGATATTCATTCATTAATTTTTTATAATTTTCAAGCGGCTCTAAAGAATATCTATTACGCGATATTCCGATCCCGATTCTGTAATTTACGAGAGATTCATTTATATACACAAGTGAATCCGTTAAAGCGGCACGAAAACCCAAGGTCGAGTCTTCATAAGCATTTTTGTAGTGCAATGGGCCAAACACTTCAAACAGTTTTTTACTCCAGGCCCCGGTTGCTCCTATGTAAAGCCCTAAACTAACCGCGATATCCTCCAAATCCATTTTTTTGGTAATAACCGGTGGTATCAACTCTCCGCGATCGCGTCCGTTTGAATCGATTTTTCTCGCATTTGAGTGGATTACCAAAGCTGATCTGCCGGATGTAAGATAAGTTTGCGCTATGCGGCTGACCCTGTGCTTTAGTGAAACGTCATCACCTGCAGCAGCCACAATAAGTTCTCCGTTGGAAATCTGAAAGCTGATGTTTACGTGTTCGATCAGTCCAAGATTCCGGGGGTTACGATTGAGCTTTATGGAATGAGGTCCTTGATATGTCTCCGAAACCGCCTTCATGATGTCAAATGTACGATCATTGGAGCAGTCATCTGAAAATATAATTTCGAGCGGCGAATAGTCCTGCTTCAGCGCTGCTTTGCAAGCTTCTTCTATAAATGCTTCCTGGTTATAAGCAAAAATAAAAAAAGTCAGAAGAGGGGGTGCATTGTTGTTTCTCGCAACAGATTCATTAGTCATAGAAGCCAGGCTAACGCATATTACGCTAATTTAGATCGTCACTTTATTTGTTTTTAGTTTTATGTATCGGAATAAACTTATAGCCAGTTTATTCAATGCATATATAGGTGCATATCGTAGTACTAAATACGAAAGCCGAACTCCGTTCCGGAAGAGTGTACCTGATCTTCGTTTTCTGATATCTTCAGCTATGATTGAAATGTAGTATGACATCAAAATCTTCGCCCAATATTTTTTGTATTTTGGTTTAAAATCCCTGTACAAACTCTCGTACAGTATTATATGCGCGGTTGCTTGCTCATAGCTGTTTCGGTTTGTCCAAACTCCTGTTCCGGTAATCCGATAAACGGATACAATCTCACGCAAGAAGGCGAAAGGTCCTATATCCAATAAGATGAATCTCATCCCAGTATCACCGGCAATCCCGATATACTTTTCAACATGAGCGAAAAATTTCCTGGGAATCACATATGTGGATGTGTGCAAATAGCACCCTTTTATAAAATCATCAAAATATAGAAAATCTTTTTCTATGCCTTCATATGTTTCCTGGTAATAAAATTGTCCGTCTTCAAAATGGTGAACATCCGTTTTTGCAACGGCCATGCTGCATTCCGGATGTGCTTCGAGAAGATTAACCTGTTTTTGCAGTTTAAGAGGGTCTGTCCAGTAATCATCGCACTCGCAGATCGCCAGATACTTACCTCTGGCCTTTTTGGCCAATAGGAGTATTGGGCGCTTCCCTTGTGAAAATTGGTTGACGTTTTGGTAAATAGGTTTGATTAGAGAAGGATATCTTTTTTCATACTGTTTGATAATTTCGGCAGTTCTGTCAGATGAGGCATCATCTTGCACTATAATCTCTATAGGAAAGTCAGTTTTCTGCATTATAAAACTGTCAAGTGCATGAGCAATATAATTTTCATGATTATATGCGGCTGCAAGTATACTAACCATGATTTTACAGGAACAAGGTGTGCTTTCAGGTAATGCATTCATATTGTCAGTCCGAAACGGTTCATCTCCTGAATTCACCATAAATAACTATTGACTTTAACTTTGCGGGAATGGCTTCTCTTGTCAATAGTGAGCTCCAAACCTTTCCTCATGCTGCTTTTCCAGACGCATAAAACCGCTTATCCACGGCTGCAGGAGGGTTTATATGTTGTATTGTATCCCACTGCTCCGGCAATATATAACCTTTCTTACACTTCAATCAATTTGGTACAAGTGGAAACAGTCGTCGAATAAAATAGAACATGCTATGCCTTACTTCTTTAGCGGATAAAGCACTGGCAAAGATCAGCACTGAGCTCATGGTAAGCAATCCTATGAACACCAATGGCCTGCTAAAAGCGCACATAAAACTATTTGAAATTATCATATTAAAAAGTATTAAAAGAACTGATGTGGTTAAAAATACCGGCATTATATCCTTAGTCAGCCATTGCAGATGTATTCCCGGTGCAAATACTCTATGAACAATTGGGGGCCATACTAAGAATGCAAGCAGTCGAATAATAAACCAGGAGAAAGCTGCGCCTAATGCGCCATATTTCAATGTCGCATAGATAAAAATTGGAATTTGTACCAAAGCATTTATGGTTGTATTGATAGCATGAAGTCCAATTTTACCATGTGCGTATTGCAGATAATATTGAAATGCGCCTACTGTTAAAATACCGTTTCCCAGAGTAAACCAGGTTAAGATCGGTGCAGCTGATAGTGCGACCTCTTTGTTGCCTGTCCAAACGTATAAAACATAATTAGAATACAACGCCATGACCCCGGAAACAGGAATAATTATAGCAGCAACAAATTGGGTAGATTTACGGTAAAGTGTAATCATTTCAACCTCTTTACCCTGTGATAGCAATAAAGTCATTCTAGGTAAAATACTGTTACTTATCGGGCTGGATAAAAGCAGTATCCCGTTTGCCGCAACAACGGCCAGAGCAAAATAGCCATACTCCTTCAGAGGTAATAAATGTGTAAGAATTAATTTGTCTGTTTGCGTAAGAAACACCCAAAGAAAAGATGTAAAAGCGATACCGGAAATGAATGGTAATACCGGTCTGATTGACGACCAGTAAAATCCCCAAACTTTTTTGCTTCTATCCCCGATAGATGGAACGATTTTATAAAACTTCAAACTCATGATTAGTATTTCAATCACACTGACGACTAGTTGAAATAGAAAAAAATCTAAAGGATTATGAGAAATCCACCGCAGGATAACATAAATAAGTACAAAACGCATTGTTGCTATTGTGATATTAGCTGTATTTATCCAAACCTGATGTTCCATCCCTTGGATACCGCTGCGATAGAGCGACGCAAAAAACCTCATTCCGATTATGACGCCCATTATAGCAATGCTGTTCCCAACAATTGAAAGAGAAATATTATTAACAGACAGCCAATTGGTTGATAACCAGGGGCTTGCAATCCATACAATTATCACAATAGAAATACTCATAATCAGAAAAAACAATTCGATAGTATGCAGCAATCGATGGAAAGTAATAATCTCATTTTTACCCTTACCGCGAATGCAAGCTATTTGCCGTGCTATCGTTGGCGATAATCCCACATCAAATAGTGACAACCAACCTTGCAATACCGTAAAGAATCCAACAAGACCGAATGCTTCCGGACCAAGGAATTGCAAATAGAGGGGAAGCATTAGGATGCCTATCAAAACGCTATAACCCTGACCTATAAAATTTGCTATGGTATTTCTTTTAAGAGACATCTATTTAAAGTTAATTGCCGGATGCTTTTGCAAACAATACAGTTTCTTCCGAATGAATCGTAAAGTGGCGTAAATAAAATTGGTAGCCAAGATCAAGGCTCTCGATCCATTGAGGAATAGTCCAGAGATCGTGAAGATTATGATACACGGAGATTGCCAGCTTCGGCTTGAAACGTAAAAGTGTTTTTTTTGCGCCCTTTAAGGCTTCAAGTTCTGCTCCTTCGACATCCATCTTTATAAAATCGACACGCTTCGATTTGTTTTCATACATAAAGTCGTCAATGCTGACAGTTTTAATCTCCTTTGCAGATGATTTTGTTGGTTTAGGCGTTACATGGGTTCCAGGTCCGCTTCCTTCGATAAAGAGTTTTAACCCTGAGGATGACCAGAGAGGGTTTTCTACCAACTGTATTCTTTCTGCAAGATCTTCATTCAGTATCATGTTTCGTTGAAAAATTATCAGATTCTCAGGCATGAATTCAAAAGAATAGACATAGCCGGATGGGCCGGATTTGTGTGCAAAATAGAGCGCCGTATCGCCATAACAACCGCCACAGTCAATAACAGTGTCGCCTTGTTTCACTTCGATAACCGAATCGGCTAATTGGCAACGGTACTGTTGCATAAGGAACTGGATAAATACTCCTGAAGGACGGGTGAAAAGTTCAATATGGTAACCCTCCGGTGCAAGATTTAGTTTACTTAGTTTCCAGCCATTTATACCAATGTCTAATACTTCTGCATCAGCGGCTCTTTCATCCAATTCTGACAGCCGTTTCCAATACAAATCCGTATTAAGGGGTAATTTGACCCTGCGATGCCCGAGCATTCGGTATGCCAGTACCTTGAGCAGTATCTCTCTGGAATCAGCCTCGTCGAGGCGATCAT
>CAZOEH010000069.1:0-1648 GCA_964578785.1 uncultured Desulfonema sp.
AAGCCTGCGGCATCAACCTCTCCGATAAGCCCGTGAAGTATAATGTTTTTTAAAGAGGTCAGGGATAATTTGGTCAGAAGATACTGATCCCCGTCGTTGTTGCCGAAGACGCCGTGAACCGGGATTCCGGCTTCTTCCAGTTCCTGCAGCATAAAGGGGGCGGTAAAATCCCCGCAATGGATAATCATATCCGATTTTTCTTTTCCAATGATAGAGATAGCTTTACGCAGGTTCCGGATATTATCGTGGCTGTCGCTCATAACAGCAATCAACATTCTTGCCTCCTATATCATGAAATACGGATCGACATCCGCAGATATACTCACATCTCTGCCGCATATTTTTTTCGCGTTTTCAAACATGATTTTACGAACAAACCTGTGAAGCTGCTTTGAATCATCCCCTTTTAAAAGAATCTGCCATCTGAACCGGCCTGCTATCCTCGTAACCGAAGCTTCAATCGGGCCGAGAATATCCACCGATTTATGAAAAGATTTATTCTCAGCTCTTAAAGCGTTACAGCATTCTCCAATGGCTTTTGCGCACTCATGAGTCCTTTTCTTATCCCTTCCCGACAGTCTTATCATGATCATTCTTGAAAATGGAGGATAATTCAACTCTTTCCGGAAACGGATCTCCTTATCATAAAAAGACTTAAAATCCTGATCTCTCGCGGAAAGAATAGTGAAATGCTCCGGATTGTAAGTCTGTAGTATAACCCTTCCTTTTGAACTCCCGCGCCCGGCCCTTCCCGCAACCTGCGCCAGAAGCTGAAATGTTCGCTCGCCAGCCCGGAAATCGGGGAAAGCAAGCGACAGATCCGCGCATATAATGCCGACAAGCGTAATATCCGGATAATCATGCCCTTTTGCGATCATCTGGGTTCCGACAAGAACATCGATGCTTTTCTCACTCAGGCCCTTTAAGATTTTAACTGTCGAGCCTTTTCGCACAGTTGTGTCCGAATCCATTCTTTCAACCTTTGCCTCGGGGAAAAGGCTCTTTACGGCGGCTTCGACTTTTTCGGTCCCAAGTCCCAAAAGTTTTATCTCTGAAGAGCCGCATTTACTGCAATTGGAACCCGATGCCTTTGTAAAACCGCAGTAATGGCATTTATAGGCATTCGCCGATTTGTGAAGAGTCAGAGAAATATCGCAGTTTTTACACCTCACCGCCTCCCCGCATGCTCCGCAGACGGGAAAGCCTGAAAATCCCCTCCGGTTCAAAAACAGGAGAACCTGCTCTTTCCGGTCCAGCGTTTCCTTCATGCGGCAAATAAGCTCATCCGAAAAGTGCCGTCTTATTCCGCGGCTGTCACGGTTCTTCTTTAAATCGACAACGGTTATTTCGGGCAGAGTTCTGTCTTCAACACGCTTCGTCAAAGTAACTTCAGAAAACTTTTTTACTGAAACATTATGATATGACTGAACGGAAGGAGTCGCAGAGCCTAGAAGCACAATGCACTTTTCGAATTTTGCCCTGACCACCGCAAGGTCTCTCGCGTTGTACTTGAGCCCTCCCTCCTGCTTATATGAAGAATCATGTTCTTCATCGACTACTATCATGCCCGTATTGCAGAGCGGTGCGAATACGGCGGATCTCGCTCCTATCACGACGGGGGTTTTATTGGCTGCGATCCTGACCCATT
>CAZOEH010000069.1:1658-10893 GCA_964578785.1 uncultured Desulfonema sp.
AAACTTTTCTCCGGCTGACAGGCCGCTGTGCAGGATCGCCACGCATTCGCCGAAACGCGCCCTGAATCGCCTTTCCATCTGGGAGATAAGCGCTATTTCAGGCACAAGAACCAATACACCAAACCCCTGATTTACGGCAAAAGAAGCAAGATTCATATAGACCTCCGTTTTGCCGCTTCCGGTAATTCCTGTCAGAAGAAAGGGAGCGAAACCTTTTCCCAGAAAGCTTCCGATTTGAGATACCGCCTTTTCCTGCTCCAGGGTTAAAACAGGCGCAATGTCAGGGGTTATGGTTTCACCGAATGGATCGCGGTAAACCGGTTTGCGAAAAGAAGTTACATATCCCTTGCCTTCGAGAACACTGACCGCTCTTGAAGCGCCCGGCAGAATCTGATTAAGACGCTTCAGAGAAAGTTCCCCGTGTGATTTAAGACAATCAATTACCTTACACTGCGATTTTGAAATTTTGCCGGCAGGAAAACATGATCCGGATAAAAAGATATAAGACTCAGTCATTCCCTTCGTCTTTCCGGGCTTTATCTCTTTTCTCTTCTCTATCAGTTTCCGTTTTTCCATTGAATTAAGAAGCGCCCCGGGAATGTCACAGTTCATCTCTCTGCAAAGTTCCTTAACGCTCATAGGGTTTTGTTCAAGCAGCCTTAAAACCCCTTCTTCAAAAGGCGCGGATTGCTTTCTGCAGGCAGCAGCTTTTCCATTATCCGTAATCGCATAATTTGCGATTTCACGAAAATTCAGGCCGCCGGGGAGGGCTGTTTTTATTACTTCGCCGATGGGGTGGATGTAATAATCGGAAATCCATTCAAAGAAGGGAACCATTGAAGGCTGAAAAAGGGGGTTTTCGTCAAGAACATCTATAAGGGTTTTTATTTCTTTATCATCTTTTGCTTCATTTTCCCGTTTGCTCTCGCAAAGAACATATCCTGTTACCATGCGCTGTCCGAACGGAACAAGCACCCTTTTCCCGGGCAATGAAATATCGTCCATGCCTTCGGGAACCATGTATGTGTATGAACCGAAAACCGGCAAAGCCACGGCGACATCAATATATTTAGGGCTCTTTACCATTTTATACTTTTCAATAGTTATAAATGCTGTTAAAACAAAACAGATATAAATGTATCTATTCGGGAGCCGGAAATCAGGAGTCAGAATTCAGAATAGAACTTGAAACTCTTTAGCGGGCAGACCTTTTATTCCGGCTCCTGGATTCTGACTTCTGGATTCCAGAATAATTATCTTATAGCATAAAACACATTTTAAGGAAAAAATATATACGTCCATGTCCAGTTCTGTTGCAACATCCGATAAAGTACCTGCATCCGCCAAGGCAGCGTTAAGCATCGCCTGCTTTCTCTGGGCGATCTCTTTTATAGCAACCAAAGTCGCGGTTGCAAGTGTTCCGCCCTTAACCCTTGTGACTTTAAGGCTCCTGATATCGTCATTATGTTTTTTTATCTGGTTTATAGTCAGCGGCTCAAAGCTGAAGTATGAAGGCCTGCCATGGCTAGGGCAGATGTTCCTGCTCAGCCTCTTCGGGACAGGTCTTCACTATTCCACCCAGACAATCGGGCTTAAGTATACAACCGCTTCCAACGCGTCCCTTTATGCGGTCACCGGCCCTGTTACAATCCTTATTATTGCCGTACTTTTCCTTGGCGAGAAACTGACCGTTAAAAAGGCCGCCGGGCTGATTCTTGCAATGACAGGGGTTATTACGGTCATGGGCGTTGAAACCATTGCATCCTTCGATGTTAAAGGGCACATGCTCGGTGATCTTCTTGTTTTTGCCAGTATATTCATGTGGGGCGTGTTTACCGTGCTTGGAAAAAGCATGACAAAGAGGATGAACGCGCTTGAGCTTACCGCGATAGTCACATTTATAGGATCCCTCTGCATGATTCCTTTCGGCTGGTATGAGGCGCGAGCAAACTCCTTTCCAATTCTTTCGATAGGCAGGGATGCCTGGATTGCCATAGCCTTTCTGGGAATAACATGCTCTTTCCTCGCAACTCTGCTCTATTTCAAGGCATTGGAACGGACCGAATCCCAAAAAGTCGGAGTCTATCTTTATACCATCCCCCCCATGACATATATAATCGCCTCGTTTTATCTGGGAGAAAAAATCGGCGCAAATCTGATTATAGGTTCACTTTTTGTTCTTGCAGGAGTATATATAACGGAAAACGGATAAAGTATTGAAGCTATTCTCCGGCAAGCACAGGGGAATGTGCTTGCTATTTCAGTTCAATTTATGATAGTATAAATCAAACGGAAAGGAGGAGTTCTTATGCATATCATTTTAAAAAAATCAATTGTGCTTTTTACAATCGCCGCGCTTCTTGTTATCCCTCTTTGTTCAGAGGCTCTTGCCTGGGAACGAACCATGAATGATCCCCCGGACGGGGCGGCAATGGTTGCCGATTTCGTAATTTTAAGGCCGGTTGGAATTATCGGCCTTGTTACCGGCTACACTTTATTTATTCTTTCCTCCCCGTTTTCGGCTCTCGGCGGAAATATCCAGGCGGCATGGGACCAGATGGTGGCTGCGCCCGCAAAGTTTACTTTTGCAAGACCGCTTGGAGACTTTTAACGGTCTTCCACAGGAACGTAATCTGTAAGGGAAGGGCCGGCATATATCTGGCGGGGGCGGCTTAGTCTCCAGTTCGGATCGTCTGCGCTCTCTTTCCACTGCGCTATCCATCCGGGAAGTCTTCCGATAGCAAACATGACCGTGAACATATTGGTTGGTATTCCAAGTGCCCGGAGTACAATCCCGCTGTAGAAGTCTATGTTCGGGTACAGGTTGTGATCAATAAAATAGTTGTCTTTTAAAGCGACCTCCTCCAATTGCTTTGCGATATCGAGCAGCGGATCGCTAATTTTTAGTTTCTCAAGAACCCTGTCGCATGTCTTTTTCATTATTTTTGCTCTAGGATCATAAGTTTTATAAACTCTGTGGCCGAACCCCATGAGTCTGAAAGGATCATTCTTATCCTTTGCCCTTTCAACCGCTCTCGCCACTTTACCGCCATCTTCTTCCCTTATCTTTGTAAGCATCTCTATTACAGCCTGATTTGCACCTCCGTGCAGGGGGCCCCACAGAGCCGCAACCCCGGCGGAGATAGCTGCATAAAGATTTACTCTTCCGCTTCCGACCATTCTTACAGTTGAAGTTGAACAATTCTGTTCATGATCCGCATGCAGAATCCAGAAAACATTCAACGCTCTGACCTGATCTTCATCAATCTGATAGGGTTTGACCGGATTGTCGAACATCATATTAAGAAAATTGGCGCAGTAGGAGAGATCGGGGCGCGGATAAACCACCTTGTGCCCTCTCGATATCTTGTAAGACATTGCGGCGAGGGTGCGTATCTTGGAAAGAAGCCGAGTTACCATAAGATTGATCTCTTCTTCCGTATTTTTTATTTCCGGATAAAAGCTTCTCAGAGCGGTAACCATTGAAGAGAGAATTCCCATCGGGTGAGAAGCCCTGGGGAAACTCTGGAAGAACGACTGCATGTCCTCATGTATGAGAGAGTTGTCGTTCAGCAGGATTGAAAACTGGTTGAGCTGTTTTCTTGTGGGCAAGACCCCGTTTATCAGAAGATAGGTAGTTTCTGTAAATATCGAGTATTCAGCGAGCTGTTCAACCGGTATTCCCCTGTAGCGGAGAATACCATTCTCTCCGTCCATGAAAGTGATCGTGCTTATACAACTCCCGGTATTGGCAAAACCCGGATCGAGGGTGATTAATCCCGTTGTCTGCCTGAGAGCGGAAATATCAATGGCCTTTTCACCTTCCGAGCCTTTGATCACCGGCAGCTCGTATGTTTTCCCGTCATAAATCAATTTAACATGTTCTGACATTCTCTCCCTCCTGTTTTAAAAAGTGTTTTCATACTATACAAAAAATCAACCCGGGGTCAAGCATGTTAAAAAGCTTTAATTTACTTATAGTTCTCTTTGTGATAAAATTGAGACAATCAAAACGGGTAAATGAAAGGGAACTCCGATGTCTTTTAAAGAAAAATCAGGATTGACAGGATGGCCGGGATAGTGCTCGATTCTATCGGGCCGTCTGACAGCGGGCGCAGGATCGATAAAGAAACAATGCGCAAGATGCTTGAAATGAGTCGCTATAAGACGCAAAAAGAGAGGGATCTCGAGCTCTTTGTAGAGGATACCGGGAATGAAATAAAAAAGATACTTGTTCTGGACAATGAACTGCCGCTCTATAACACGACCGTTTATGACGTTGTTCTGCGAAAAAGCCCTACCCTTAAGGAGATGCTCAACATCCGGAATGCGCTGAAAATTTTAAATGACGCGGATGTGATTGTCTGCAAGAAAGGAGATTCCGTAAATTTTTTCCGTAACGAAGGCATAGCTCTCCTTGACCTTGCATTCAAAGTTTCGGATTTGCAGGAAATCGAAAAAGACGGAGTCGCTTCTCTTGAAAGAGGTTATACGGATGGTGTTGCAGAAACACTCGATCTCTTCTCCGAGCTTCTGGATTATATTCCTTTGCCGAAGGTTTTCAGGATAAGCAATCACATTATTATAGGTCCGTCTATCAAAGAGGACGGCAAAGAAACTCTCTTCGGCCCTTTTATTATCTACAGCATAATTCATAATACAATCATGTTGTTTGATGATAAAATCGGAACAAAGGAAAAAGAGAAAATCGAACTCCTGCAAATGACGGCAGCCGGCAGGGAAAAAGCTTCGAAAGAAGGATCCGCAGTATTTGAATATCTGGCGGAAACCGTATTATTAAAGAATCCTGGATTGGCCTGATTCATCCGGTTTCCGGATTGATAATTCCCCTTTTTATTATACGGATATCTTATACGATCTGTAACGGCTGGACTTTTGCCCTAGTTTTTCTTTTTGGCGCAGATTCCTTTTCGGGAGATAATCCGGGAATTGACTGTTCCATATCATTCTGACGGGTTCCTGCTGCGGCGATACCCTTAAAATATGCGGCAATCGATTCCATTGCATCCGCCTTTCGTTCTTCAGCTTTAGCCTTTCTTTCAACAGCGTCCGCCAGGCGCTTCTGACTCTCTGCGAAACCTTCCATTATTTTATTGAATGCCGGAAGAAGATCCGATGCGATACTCTTCAGGTATCCAGCTTCTGCCGGATCTCTGTGCCTCGGCTTGTCGGAACCCGGATATTTCCCGTCATGTGGTTTACGGTTCCTGTCAAAACGCTTGTTGGTCCTCAGATTATGAATAAAATCATCCATTCCAAACCCTCCCTAATTATATTGATTAAACCCGAAAGTCCCGAGTTTGAAGCTCCCTGATCCAGTTCTTCCACGACGAACCTGATGCGGACTTTACATAAGGGAATACCGTCTGTTTTTAATCCGCACGCTATCCCGCCGCAAGAAGCGGAGAACACGCTCGCTGTTTCGATTCAATGCCAAATCTGAAAATAATACAAGCGGTATGTATTGATGTAAACAGGATTTGTCATGCCATTAACGAAAAGTGGATTGTGGTGACTGCATTATAGCCCTGCATATTTAAAAGTCAAGAAATGGTTTTGATTTATATTTATAGAGAGAAATACGCTACTATAAAAATTCTTTGCCCCGGGTATTCGTTTCTGATATGAAATGCATAAAAGCATGGCCGGGTTTACAGGCATTGAAAGCTGATGATGTTGCAGAAATTTTTAAAGCCTGGCTGTTTGCCGATATCAGTTTATTCTTTATTACCAGGGGAGCTGTAAATGAAAGACAAACGGGGATTCTATTATTACCCCTTTCCTCAAAACAGAAAAATCCGGATGTATGTCCGCAGGGCCGGCAGTGAAATCTGTTTCAGGCTGTGGAATCATGACGACCCGAAGCTGTGGGAAGAACATGGCTGGGTTCCGTACGGAGCGATAAAACAGGCCGCCAGAATCTATGCGGGCGGCGGCTTTGATCCTGATGAAGCTTACGATATTGAAATTGCACAAAATCTGGTTAATGAGAAGAGCGTGGAAAAATAACATTATGACTTTTTACGAATCCATCAATCATTATTGATTTGAAATGAAAATAGCAATCGCACAAATTAATCCGGTAATAGGGGATTTTGAATATAATTCGAGCCGGATAAAGCATTATGCCGGGATGGCCAGGGCGCGCTCATGCGACCTGGTTGTCTTTTCGGAACTTGTAATCTCGGGCTATCCTCCCAGAGACCTGCTTGAAAAAAAGGACTTTGTTGAAGCAAACCTTTCCTGCCTTTCCAGCCTGGTTGATGAGGTCAGGGGAATTGGCGTAATCTGCGGCTTCGTGGATAAAAACCCTGTCGATGAAGGAAAGCCTCTTTACAATTCCGCGGCCTTGTTTGAAAACGGAAAGATACTTCACAGGGTCAACAAAAGACTTCTTCCGACTTATGATGTGTTCGACGAAAGCAGGTATTTTGAAGCCGGGACCGAATGCATGGCATACGAATACAAAGGTGAAAAAATCGGCATAACGATATGTGAGGATGCGTGGAACGATAAGGATGTCTTTAAAAAAAGGATATACCATATAAACCCTGTCGAGATGATGGTGAAAGGCGGAGCAGGTCTTCTGATAAATATTTCGGCGTCTCCTTTTAATGTGGGGAAAAAAGAATTGAGACGGGATTTGTTCGGGACCATAGCCGGTAAAAATAAAGTATCCTTTATTTTTTCAAATCAGGTTGGAGGGAACGACGGCATTCTTTTTGACGGAACAAGCGCCGCCTTTGACAGGCAGGGGAATATTAAAGCCCTTGCCCGTGATTTTGAAGAGGATATCATATTTTATGATTCTGACGGGCAAACCGGCACGGCTTATAAAGAAAACATCCATCCCGTATCCGGCCCGGGCATCGAACCGGTACTGAAAGCACTTGTCATGGGAACCCGCGATTATGTCGTTAAATGCGGCTTTTCCAAAGTCGTGCTGGGGTTAAGCGGCGGCATAGACTCGGCATTAACCGCCTTCATCGCCGCACAGGCTTTGAGCCCCGAAAATGTATTGTCCGTATTCATGCCTTCAAGATATACTTCTGCTGATAATTATGAGGATACAAAAAAACTTGCGGATAATATCGGAATCGGGTTTGAAGTAATACCGGTTGACGGGGTATTCAAAGAATTTATCAGGCTTCTTTCCCCTTCCTTCAGAGAGGATGCCCCTGACATAACTGAACAGAACATACAGGCCAGAATAAGAGGAACCATCCTTATGGCTTTGTCGAACAGGCAGGGGAGGCTTCTCCTTTCAACAGGAAACAAATCGGAACTTGCGGTCGGCTACTGCACGCTATACGGGGACATGAACGGAGGACTTGCCGTAATATCCGATATACCCAAAACGGTCGTGTACGATCTTGCGGATTTTATCAACCGCGAAAAAGAAATCATTCCGTCAAGAATAATCGCAAAAGCGCCGTCCGCAGAGCTTAAACCGGATCAAACGGATCAGGACGACCTTCCCCCTTATGAAATACTCGATTCAATATTAAAGGGGTATATCGAAGATCTCAAAGGCGCAGAGGAACTGGTTAAAAGCGGATTTGACCCGAAACTGGTTGAAGGTGTGATTTCAAGAGTCGACAGGAACGAATACAAACGGCATCAGGCGGCTCCCGGCCTTAAAGTTACAACAAAGGCATTCGGTTACGGAAGAAGATATCCTCTCGCACAGAGATACATACAAAGCATATACAAAAAGTGAGATATATTTTATCGCTCCGGTTTCAGCATAAGATATTGAGTTTTGCCATTTTGCAAGAAATTAATACGAAACATAACAACGCCCCCTGATTATAAACAAAGAAGCACAGGCAGAAACGAAATAAGGGCTTCGTGGGTGTATGTTCACCGGGGCTGTTCAGGTCTAATGGATGCGGATATGCTGCCGTTGGCGGAGTTTAAGTCTTGATCTTGCCAAACGGCAAAACCCAATCTCTTGTGCCGGTACTACAAAGTAGTTATTCAAAGCTCTCAACGTGATCCTATATAACTCCTTTTTCTCCGAACTCCTTTATCCTGTCATTTTCATAACCAAGTTCACGGAGTATATCCCCGGTGTTTTCCCCGAAAGCAGGCGGGGGAGTCCGAACTGCGCCCGGAGTCCCGCTAAGTTTTACAGGAACTCCCAGAGCCTTGTTTTTTTTCCCGTCTTTTGCGGTATACTCTACAATCATCTCCCTATCTATGAAAAGAGGATCGTCCAGAACTTCCGGCAGATTCTGAATCCGTCCCCAGCAGACATCCTCGGATGAAAGCACAGTCTCCCACTCGGCCAGAGTCTTTTTCCTGAAGGCCGCCCTCATGAAGTCGGTTATCTCAGTCCTTCGGCCTTCATCATATTGGAGAAGGGCGTAGCCCGGTACACCCAAAATTTCACACAATCTTTTCCAGAAGCGGTTTTCAACAGCCCCTATTGACAGGTATCGCCCGTCGGCGGTCTCATATGTATTGTAACATGCATACCTGTGGGAGAGAAAAGCATCACCGCGCTTTGTAATCTGCCCGGTAAGCTGCCGGAAAAAAAGAGGCACCGGCAGAAAGCCTACCATGCTGTCGGTCATTGAAATATCGATATATTGTCCGGCGCCATTTTTTTCACGGGCGAAAAGGGCGAGAAGGATTCCGATAGCGGCATTCATTCCTCCGCCGGCTATATCGGCGATCTGAACTCCCGGAATAGCGGGCGCTCTCTCTTTTTCACCTGTAATATCGAGGACGCCTGCGATACTCAGGTAATTGGCATCATGCCCGACCCGGTCCCTGTAAGGGCCGGTCTGGCCGTAGCCTGATATCGAACAGTATATTATTCCCGGGTTCGCTTTGCGTAACGTTTCATAATCAATGCCCAGTTTGGCGGCAACCCCCGGCCTGAAACCTTCCATGAATACGTCTGCATCTTTAATGAGTTTGAAAAATATTTCTTTTCCTTCATCTGTTTTTAAATTAAGCGAGATGTGCTCCTTGTTCCTGTTCACAGGATCAAAAAAAAGGCCGTCTGCAAGAAAACGTTTATCCTCAACGGCGATTACTCTTGCCCCGTGATCCGCAAGGATCATTGAACAGTAGGGCCCAGGCAGAAGGCGTGACAAGTCGATAACCTTTATCCCCGATAATGCGCCTTTATTAATCATTTTGTCTCCAAACTCCCATAATTGATGGTTTCACAAAAAGTCATATGCGAACGGATTTGAGATTT
>CAZOEH010000070.1:0-10850 GCA_964578785.1 uncultured Desulfonema sp.
AAGCATGCGCAGGCCATCCTTCGAGCCATAGCATGACAAACTTGCGTGGATGGTTCCAGACAAGAGCCGAAATTTATTCTTAAAATATTGTTGACTGATATTTTGATGAACGTCCCCTATATTGCCGTCCCCTATATTGCCCTGCCCCTATATTGCCCTGAACGCCCCCAAGTCGTACCCAATTGCAAATTCTCCTCACCGCTGATACACCAACAGCTCAGGCTGCCCGTAAAACAATTCAAGCTGATGTATTGATAATCGTGTAAGAAATGGGGAGTAAACTGTTACGCAACAGCAGCAAATAGAAGAGTTGTTTAGGTGCCACAATACATTCCCATGATTGAATCGAGTGCCCTTATTGCAAGATTAAAGGCAATAATAAATATGATTTTATATTTATTATCGGGATGTTATACTATATCTAAATAATTTCAATAATTTTTCTTGACATTCGGATATCGGTGTCTTAAATGGTATGACAATAGACATTAGACATCTAACATTAAGCCAATTATAAAGCAGGATCTCAATTAATTATGACATCATTTAAGCCTCTAAAGAAGGTGTTGCTCGCGTTGGAAGTGGAAGCGCAAATCAAGGACTCCATTATTTCAGGCAGGTTTAATATAGGGGACAAGTTGCCGTCTGAGCGCGAGCTGGTTGAACAGTTTCAAGTCAGCAGAGTAACTGTTCGGGAAGCCTTGCGAAGTATTCAGCATCTCGGATTGATATCCATCAAAAGAGGGATTCAAGCAGGGGCCTATGTTTCTGACCCAGACTCTGGTCCCATAACGCGAAGCTTCCAGAACCTTATTGAGATGGGGAAACTCACTCCTACCCACCTCATTGATGCCAGATTAATTATCGAGCCTGAAATTGCCAGAAATGCTGCCATTCATTGCAAAGAAGAGGATATCCAAAGACTGAAAGAGCTTCTTCACCGTGCCGAACGCTATGCCAAAAATTCATGCAAGGAAGCACGTCTTATTAATGTTCATTTCCATCACGAGGTTGCTAAAATAAATAAGAACCCGATAATGGTTTTTATCAGCGAATCGATCACACAGATATTTTCGGCAGTTCTTATTGAAATAACACAGCAAGAAATTAACGAAACGAAAGTGCTGGAATTGATTTCTGAGCATCGCGATATTTTATCCGCAATAGAAAGCCATGACGCGGATGGAGCATGGAAGAAGACAAGAGAACATCTTCTGAAGACGCGTGACATGTACGCCGACATTTTTCTTTCGAGTGACAAGTAGACGAGCCTACAAGCTGCCTTAGATGTTACCATCGGGCAATAAGAAAAATGGGGATTAAAATAGAGAATTTGCTCAGAGCCAAACATCAAATTATCTCTTTGATGATGGTTTCAATATGAAGGTATCCACTTAGTCATTAAGTGAACATTTTAAAATCTAATCAAGGAGGTATAAAATGGATCATTTGCGATTTATTAAAGGCGACCGCAGGATTGGAAGACGAGATTTTTTGAGGCTGGGAACAGCTTTGGGCGGAGTTATGCTGATGGGGAATCCGAATCTGGTTTTCGGGGCGGCGGGGAAGAGGATATCCATTGCTACGGGGGGAATGGGCGGAGTCTATTTCCCCATTGGCGGCGGTATCGCCAGCATTATAAGCAAATATATATCGGGAATTGAAGCAACAGCGGAAGTAACATCCGCTTCCGTTGACAACTGCAAACTGGTCGCATCAGAAAGTTCGGATTTGGGGCTAACAGCATCTGATGTCGCTTATGATGCATTAAATGGTACCGGAAAATTCAAGGAAAAACTTCCGCTCGTAAGCCTTGCAGTACTCTATCCCGGTATAATGCATGTTGTAGCAATTGACGGGAGAGGAATAAAAAGCGTTGCAGATTTGAAGGGGAAGAGGGTTTCCACAGGCGCACCGGGAAGTGCGACTGAGGTTATGGCGCTGCGTATTCTCGAAGCCTATAATATTAAACCCGATAAGGATATCTCGCAAGACAGGCTGGGTGCTTCCGAATCTGCCGGCGCCCTGAAGGATGGTAAGGTTGATGCCTATTTCTGGGGCAGCGGCATTCCGGCATCATCGGTTCTTGACCTTGCATCCACACCCGGCACAAAGGTCAGCCTTATTCCTCACGGGGAAGCTGTAGACAAAATGGTAGCCAAATATGGCAATCTCTATTTCAAGGCTGCTATTCCCAAAGGTATCTATCCCGGTGTTAATGCTGATGTATCCGTTGTCGCATTCGGGAATCTTTTAATTGCCCATGAAAAAATGAATCCCAAGCTGGCTTATGACATAGTAAACACAATATTCGGTCATCTGCCGGAGCTTGCGGCCATCCATAAAGAAGCTTTAAATATCAAACTTCAGACTGCAGCAATAGGGTCGCCGCTTCCCTTTCACAAGGGGGCCATTCAGTATTACAAGGAAAAAGGGATGAACATTAAGTGATGGGGATGGCTGGATTCAGGATCCAAAAACGCTTCTGGTATTGTTTTTTGGCAATATTGTGTTTCTTGGTCGCGGGGTGGGTTTTTCGCCTGCAAGTGGTTGAAGTCGGAGATCAGGGACTGCTTTTTCCGGTAAAAAATGGAGATGTTATTTCTCATGAGTTTTCTCACTCCATGTATGATGTTCCAGTGGTTGAAAGGTTCAGTGTTCGGGACGGATCACTCAATCTGTTTCATGTCATATCGCCAAGTGATGCGGCTCTGGAATATTACATGATAGAGGGAAGGCATGAGGGAAACGTCAACCTTAATGTAAGCGAATTCAGTATCCCGGCAGGCAGTTCCGGAGGACATGTGTTGAAAATCAAAAATCAATCTGTTTTCCTGGGATTTTCTCAAACCGGAGGGAGAAGTATTCGTGTCTGTCTGACTCGATTGCCCGTGATTATTTACTGCGTCCGTTCTTTCTGGGGATAGATTATGGAAAACAATAAGCAGAACTGGATTACAGAAGATCAGCTTAAAAAGGTCGAAGAAGTTATTGAAAAGGAAGAAGGCATTACCCGCAAGACCAAGTCCTTGTGGGGAACCGTAGTTACCGTTATTGCTGTAGCCACGTCGCTTTTTGCGATTTATGCTGCTATCGGTACCGTCACTACCCAGATTTTGCGGGGGGGGCATGTGGCGCTGATACTGGTCCTGGTTTTTTTGCATTATCCGGCAGCTAGCCGTTTCAGAGATAAGGTTAATTTTTTCGACATTATACTTGCGCTTTTAGCCATTCTCTGTATCGGTTATATGTTTTTTGATTTCGAAGATTTCATCTACCGCGCCGTAACGCCCGAAAAATGGGACAGGATATTCGGCATCATCCTGATCCTCCTGATTTTAGAAGCTACGCGGAGAACTTCGGGCTGGATAATGCCGGTTACGGTTGCTCTGTTCCTCATTTATGCCTATATAGGGCCTTCGCTTCCTGCGCCATGGACACACAGAGGTTATAATCTCGACAGGATTATCGGACATATGTACATGACGCTGGAAGGTATTTTTGGCGTGCCCATAGATGTCTCCTCCACATTCATTATCATGTTTACCATATTTGGCGCTTTTCTGCAGGTTTCAGGTGCGGGCAAGTTTTATGTCGATTTTGCCTTTACAGCTATGGGAAGAAAGCCAACCGGAGCAGGGCGTACCGTTGTCCTTGCATCCTTTTTTCTTGCAGGTGCTTCCGGAAGCGGAGTAGCCAATACCGTTACGGTCGGCTCTGTGGCCTATCCCATGATGAAAAAAGCGGGCTATGATAGAGAAAATGCCGGAGGATTTTTGGCGGCAGGAGGCATCGGCGCAGTGCTGACTCCTCCGGTCATGGGAGCAGCAGCCTTTCTGATTGCGGAATTTTTACGCATGTCATATCTGGATGTTATCCGGATGGCTGCTATTCCGGCATGTCTCTATTACTGGGGGCTTTTCTTGTTGATAGAGTTCCTTCCGCTTATAGCAATAATATTCTTTTTGGTATTAGGTTTTACGCCTTCCATGGGGGTTTTCTGGGCTATTGTAACCTGTTTCCTGTCCAGTTTCATCCGTAAAGACACACGTTTTAATTTCAGCAAGCTGTTCGCAGCGCTAAAAGGCGGAACAATCGGAGTTTTGAATATTGCGATGATTTGCGCCAGCGCAGGCATTATTGTAGGAGTGGTCAGCCTGACCGGCCTGGGGCTGAAGCTTTCCTCGATTATCGTCGGCTATGCCGGGGGGAGTCTTTTTCTGACCGCTGTTTATACAGGAGTGCTCCTGTGGGTCATAGGTCTGGCAGTGCCTATTACAGCTACCTACATCATTGCAGCGGTTATTGCCGTTCCGGCATTAACCAAACTCGGTGTTCCGGATTATGCCGCGCATATGTTTATATTCTACTACGCTGTACTGTCCGAGGTATCACCGCCGACTGCCTTGTCGCCGTTTGCCGCTGCGGCCTTAACGGGCGGCGACCCGTTCAAAACCACGATAATGGCCTGGAAATATACTGCCACGGCCTTTATCGTACCGTTTATGTTTACCCTTGACAAATCCGGACTGGCGCTTCTGCTCAAAGGAAGCAGTATCCCTGAAGGATTATGGGTGATTGCGACGTCATTTGTAGGTATTTTTGCCTTGTCGGCTGCCGCATCAGGATGGATGTTCCGGAAATGCACAATTTTGGAGCGGATGATGCTGGCGCTGGGGGCTGTCATGCTGGTTCATCCCTCAACCTGGAGCGACTGGATTGGCTTGGCGCTTTTGGGTAGTGTAATATTCATGCAGAAGAAGATCAATCTTTCTGCCAAAGCGTCAGAAAAAGCGCGTTGAATAATTTCTTGAACGCACATAATGGAGCTTTTGTATTCATTGGAGCGAAGCAAGCGGCTTATTCAAAGCGTTGCGTAATTTTTGACAGGATTAACCCGGATAAAAACCCCGTTGAAACAAAAACAAAAGAGGGCTTAAATAGGCAGGCAATATTGTCAGGGTTATTTTCACCATTTCGGGATAAAATCACGAAATGGCAACCCTGTAAGGGAATTGATCAAAATGAATACAAATAAATCCGTCAGAAAATCACTTCTTTTGAATATGACTTGGGAAGAATTCCGCGACAGCATAACAGAAGCGTCATTAGTGGTGATCCCCATCGGCTCCATTGAGTTGGAAGGAACCCATTTGCCGTTAGGCGTCGACACCATCGTAGCCGAAAGCCTTTCAGAAAACTTGGCCGGAGAATCGGGCGTCATAATAGGACCCGTAGTCCCTGTTGGTTATTCCAAGTGGTTTGATCCATTCCCGGGTACAATTTCGATTGAAAATGGAACACTTGTCCGTTTTCTCTACGAATATTGCCTATCACTGATACGGCATGGAGTAAAGCGGGTTGTTTTTCTTAACGCTCACAGGGGCAATAACTCGGCTATCGAGGTCGTAGGGCATAAACTCATCGCAGAGAACAAAATTAAAGTAGGAATGGTAAACATCTGGAAGCTGGCCAATGATCTCACCAATGGTAAAGGCATCGTAGTTGAGGGAAAATTTACTCATGCGGGTGAGATAATGACATCTTTGATTCTGGCATTAAAGCCGGAGACGGTCGTTCGTGAAAAGATGTTTGCTGGCGGAGTCAAGCAGATTGAGGGCAGTGAGTTTCAGGTCAAAAGCTCGATTGGAGAAACGAGTCTTAATGGATCGGTTCAGGTCATTTATCAGGATATCCGTGATGTAACGGACACGGGTGTCCTCGGAGATCCCACTAATGCGTCGGCTGAAAAAGGCCAAATAATCATCGGACTCATCACGGAATATCTCAAAACATATATTGAGGAATTCAGAAAATTGCCGCTCGATACGCAACCAAATAACGGGCTATGAAATCTCAGAAAACATATAAAAATCTGAAATTAACTTCGCAGTTGGTTGATCACGTAGCTGGAATAGCTTTTGAGGACATACCGAAGGAAGCTGTCGAATACTGTAAACTGCTGGTTATGGATTCCCTCGGAGTGGCTTTCCCCGGGGCAAGAGCCCCCGGTTGTGCTGAAGTCGTTGAATTGATGCGTTCGTGGGGAGGTGCTCCATCTTCCTCTATTTTGATACGTGGCGGCAAGGTTCCACCACCATTTGCCGCCTTGGCGAATAGCATGATGATGCACGCTTTGGACTTCGATGATACGCTGGATGAATCTGCCCTGCACACTTTTGTTTCGGTGTTACCAGCGGTATTGGCTACCGCAGAACATACCGGTGGGATAGACGGAAAGCGGCTGATTGCCGCAATTGTTCTTGGAGTGGACGTTATCTGCCGTGTCAGCTTAGGGATTCGACGACCGCTCTCATGGATTCGGACAGCCACCTGTGGTTCTTTCGGGGCTGCCGCAGCGGTTGGAAAACTGCTCATGCTAGACAAGGAGAAACTTACAAATGCTTTCGGCATCGCTTATGCTCAGACATCCGGCAACGCCCAAGGTTTGCTTGAAGGCAAACTGGTTAAGCGGATGCAGCCTGCTTTTGCCTCTCAGGCAGGTTTAAATGCCGCATTTCTTGCGAACGCGGGTATCACCGGAAGCCACCATGTATTTGAAGGCCCCTACGGTTTTTTCAATCTTTATGAACATGGGGATTATGATGACGAACCTGTTACCCGGAACTTGGGAACGCACTTTCTGATTCTGGATTTAAGCATAAAGCCCTATCCGTGCTGCCGCATGACCCATGCTTCGATTGACGCTGCCCGCGAGTTACGGGCTTTTGTTTGGGAAAACATAGGCGATATAAGCGCTATTGATGTCAAGGTTTCAAAGATGGTCGCGGAAATGGTGGGAAAGCCATTTGCCATCGGCACTGATCCGCAGGTAGATGCACAGTTCAGCATCCCCTATACCGTTGGGACGATGGTCCTACGAGGTGACGTATTTCTTGAGGATTTTGAAACCGATAATATTATGGATCAGAGAAGAAATCATTTGGCAGGATTGGTTCAAGTGACCGCAGATGAAACATTACCGGTCAAAGACATCTATATTTCAACTGTAAGCATTCGGATGAAAGATGGAAAGGAATATCAGACAAGGATTGAGCAACCGTTAGGCAATCCGGCCAAGCCGATCGGCATCGATGGTTGCCGCGAGAAATTCACAAAATGCATTTCCTACAGCGGTTTCCCAATGGACAAAAGCAAACAGGAAAAACTACTCACAACGATTGAACATCTCGACCAGGTAAACGATGTGCGCCAACTGATTGAACTGGTTCAAATATAGATATTTTACAAATCGATTGGCTAAAAAGTTTTACAGTTTGCCGGATGAGCATTGAGGAAGAATAATCGATTATGGACATACGCAAAGCTTTTAATCTTGCAGCCGATCAATACGACCAGCACCGCCGGAAGGTTATCCCGTGCTTCGATGATTTTTACGGCGTGTTACTCTCCTTGGCTCCGTTTAACCGCGATGAAAAAATCAGGGTCCTTGATTTGGGCGCGGGGACGGGATTGGTGACGGCACTGATATTAGCCGCCTTGCCAAATGCCAATGTCACATTAGTCGATATTTCCGAAGAGATGCTATCTAAGGCGAAAACGCGCTTTGCCAATAGGGCTGGTATTCATTTCGAGGTTATCGATTATGCGCGATCAGAGCTTTCAGGTCATTTCGAGCTTGTTGTTTCTGCAATGTCGATTCACCATCTGGAAGATTCTGCTAAGCGCTGTTTGTTTAAAAAAATCTATAATGTTCTCACAGTGGGCGGCATGTTCATCAACGCAGAAATTGTGAGGGGTGCAACTGAAGAAACTGAAAAAGTCTGCCGAACTGTCTGGGCCAGGCACCTTACCCAAAAAAGCGGCCTTTCAAAGGAGCAGTTAGATCAGATATATCAGCGTATGAGTTATGACATTACAGCCACCCTGGACGCACAACTTAATTGGCTCAGAGAAGCAGGTTTTGCCGAAGTGGATTGTTTTTATAAATTCTATTCTTTTTCTGTTTACGCCGGAACCAAAAATTGCCAATAACGAAAAATTCCGTTCCGGTTAAGGAGACTGACTGAATGCAGATGGATATCAAGAGCCTTCACAAAGATTTATCGAAAATCGTCGGCGCTGAAAACGTATTCTCGGACAAGCCAACCGCTGTTGTCTACGCAAAGGATGTTATGCCGTATGACGTCGAAAAACATAACATTCCATACGCCGTCGTCAGGCCTGGCAGCAGCGCGGAGGTCTCCCGGGTTCTTTGCTATGCAAACGATCAGCAGATTCCGATACATGTACACGGTTCCGGAACCTCATTGGTCGGATTGGCAAGGCCCAAGACCAAAGGGATCGTCTTGGATACCGCCCGCATGGCTGATGTTGTCGTTTATCCCGACAGGGGCTATTTCGAAGCAGGTCCAGGGGCTCACCTCGCAAAGGTTCGAAAAGAATTGTCAGCCTATAAGGCTATGTTGCCCATTTTTCCGGGAAGTGAACTCGTAGCGACCATCGGAGGCTCGGTTGCCGTGAACACCAGTGCGCACGCGGTTGATGCCTCTCTGGGAAAACCGGGTGATTACGTGCTGGGCCTTGAAGTCGTCATGCCGACCGGTGAAATCGTTGAAACGGGCACTGAGTCAATGCGCAAACCCGCCGGCATCGAACTCACCAAATTCCTGGTTGGCTCGGAAGGTCTTCTCTGTGTGATAACCAGAGTCCGGATGCGGCTTATTCCACTGCCTTACTTTGAAAACATCGTTGCGTATTATCGATGTACCGAAGATATCCTGAAAACCGTGATGGAGATGTACAAAGCATGCATTTCTCCACCTATGTTTTTCGAGTATCTCGATGAAAAATCTGCCAAGGTCGGATTTAAGGCTGTTGGCCTATCCGAGCCGGTCGGTGCAGTGGCAATGATGAGTATGCACTCCTGGAGCAAAGCCGGCAGCGAGGAGAAAGCGAAAAATTTTCGTGAATTTATATCTGTCGGCCAACCGATCGATGCTAAAATCGTCAAAGACAAAGCGGAGTGGGAAAAAATATGGAGCAGCCGCGCTGAAGCCGGAAATTACGTTTACCGGTTGGGATCGACCTTTGGCAGTGAAGTCACTCCCCGGGTTGACAAGCTTCAAGAGGCTTTTCGAGACGCAAAAGCTGCGATTCTAAATCTGCAAAGTTACAAAAACCCTGAGTTTTATTCATTCGGTCACATCGGTGCGCCCACCATACATGCCTACGCATTCATTCCAACTAAGGAAATCCCCAACGATATCAAAAAAGCAATTGTAAAAGAAGTAAGAGAGATTACCGAGGACATCAACGTTAAGTATGGCGGATGCGGCGGGGAATGGGGTTTAACGGCACAACGGGTTTCTTTCCTGAAAAAAAAATATCCCGCTGCATATTATCAGCTTCTGGTAAAACTAAAGCAGGCGTTTGATCCTAACAATATACTCAATCGCGGCAACTTGGAGGGATGGATGTGAGCAGAGACAATGCTTGCAGAACGACACTGCTGAAAGAAATTGCAAAATGCCGTGCTTGCCGGTTTTGCGTTGATGTTTGCCCGACCTACCAGGCTTCGGCAGGAGTTGAAACACTCTCTTCTTTCGGAAGGCTTCAGGTGATAAAGTATTTATTGATTGGCGATCTCGAATTCGATGACTCACTGAGCTACGCGCTTTACAGTTGCCTTCAATGCAAGCGGTGCGAGAATGTATGCAAAAGCAAAGGACAGCAATTGGAGATTTGCCAGATGATTCAGCTGGGCCGCAATTTTCTATCGCGACAGCTTATTGAAAAGAGGAACAATGGAAAGTTCTAAGCGCCTGGTTCTAAATGCCTTGTCAACCCTGAAGGAAAATGTCGAAAGAACAGGGGATCCACTTGGCTTCTGTAACGATTACTGGAGTTCCTGGGCAAGCGATCTGAATCTGCCCCATAGCGGAAACGCCATTCTGTTCACCTCGCGCATGTATCAGATGCTTCCCTATGTTCTGGCGGCAACACGCATGGTCTCGTCGCTTAAGCCATTCCTTCGGCTAAAAAGATTTGACCGGATGCTATCCATAGGGAACAGGTTTATGGGTGAGCCGATGCTGCGTTGGAAGGCGCGCGGATATACAGAGGTAAAAAAGCGAGTAAAAAAATCTTTGCAGGGAGTTGAGAAAGCACTTCAAGAGGTAGGGTGTCAGCCTGCCTTTCTCTATGAACATGAACCTTACAGCGGTGCGCTGTTGCATGACCTTGGACTGGAAGATACGGTGAAGGTACACATCCATAAAGTTTATAAAACCTTGTTGAAGTCCGGCACCAGGGAAATTATTACGGTCGATCCTCACACCACCCATATGCTGAAAGAGATATACCCGCAGCACATCGAAAATTATGAATTGCGCGTCAGCCACTACATAGAGCGCCTGACCCGCGATTCGAATAAGTTAAACGTGTTTTCAGACCGATTGCCAATAACCGAATTGGTGATTCATGACTCATGCGTAATGACCCGTAATTTAGGGATCGTCGACCAGACGCGCGCCATTGCACGGCAATTAGGTATTAAAGTCGTTGAGGCTGACAATAACCGTCTCGATACCGCCTGCTGCGGTGGACCTGTAGAATATGCCTTTGGCGAGCTGAGTGAGCAGATATCAAAAATTCGTATTAGTGAGCTTGCTTCTTTTAGTTCCAACATTTTAGTTACCTGTCCCATCTGCCTTATCAATTTTATGAAATATGAGCATGAATTGGGGGTTCGTGTGTGGGATATGGGGGAAATTCTATTTTCGGTACTCGAGAAATCAATAGAAACGCTGGAAAATAAAGCATCTGACACTTTGCATTCATTTTGAGAAAAGTTGAAAAAACAGGAGAAATTGAGATGGTGACGACAG
>CAZOEH010000071.1:0-10816 GCA_964578785.1 uncultured Desulfonema sp.
CTTCGTCGGAAACAGGGTGAACCCTTACAGACCTTGATACTTCACTGCGGGCCGGAATAAATTGCTCAGTTAATCCATTAGCTGAAAAATGACTTGCCAGAGGATATCCCGTTTCACTTAGACTTTGTGAATAACTGTCCATTCCTGAAGCAAATGCGGAAATATAACCTTCACGCTGGCTTTGCGGCAGCGTTGCAGATAGCAATACCGCCGAACCTCCCATTGCGGCATGGAAACGCAAAAGTGTTTTTAATAAATCACCCATATATGCATCGCAGGCATGAACTTCATCAACAATAAGAATTTTGGAGGAAAGCCCCAAAAGACGTAAGGACTGATGCTTTGCGGATAAAATTGCAAGAAGCGCCTGATCAATCGTGCCGACTCCAAAATCAGCAAGCAATGCCTTTTTTCGGTTATCCGATAGCCATGCCGTGCATTGCTTTGATGCCGTTTCTGTTTCGCTGGTACCATAGGCAGAATCTCTCCGGTTCGCCTCTTCAAGGGCAAGCTTCAACCGATTCGCTGAGTGAGCAAGCACAAGAGATACTTCAGCATCAGTAAAAAGCCTCTTATATCGTTGCTTTGTTCGGAGCCGGTCGAACATTCCATCGGCTGTAGCCATTGTTGGGAGTGCAATATATACGCCGTTGCCCTGTCCAGCCTCCATAAGGCGGGACGCCAGAACAAGCGCCGCTTCAGTCTTGCCACTGCCGGTTAGCTCCTCAAGGATAAAAAGCTGTGGGCCATCAGCAAGAGGGACTTTAGTTGCCCATGATTGCAGGTGAGTCGGTTGGTCAATATAGTCAAAAAGATCTGATATTCCTTGAAAAGCTGCTGGATGTGCGCCCTCAAGCCCGCTTTCCTCGACTGCTTTTTCCGCCTGAGGCAAAGCAATACTCTGCCAGTAGTCTGCAAGATTCATTTGCATTGCAACAAAAGGAAACCAGCGAGTATTTGAGCCAAGCCAATCTGCTGCAACAGCAAGCCCGGCTACAAGCCAGGAAACCTGTTTATATTTTTCAGTGAGTCCTTGCCCGCTTTGCGGAATTGGGCATCCATCGGGAAGCAACATGGCCACTATTTCGGCAACAAATTTATTGGTATCTTCCAATACCTCGGTTGGAAAATGGTCTCGAAGTAACAATGAACCATTTACATCATTTCGGGGCGGGCGGCCATGGTGGCCGGTAACCGAAGAAATCCATAATCTTATTGATGAACCACCTCTGTGATTTAAGTCTGATCTTCCCATCCAATCAGGCAGGTATTTCATTAAAAGCTCATATCCACCCGTGTCGTGCCTGACAGTTTGAGGAACATTGGCTGTTCTATTTTGAAGCAGTTTTTGGAGCTCTGGTAGTTGGCCCTGAAAACCTTCCCCGAATTTGCCAATATCATGAATGGCATACAAGAAGGCGAGCCAGTTGATAATTTGATTTTCCGGAAAACCCGAAAGACGTGTCAGCTTTTCTAATAAATCACCACGTTTCAAAAGTAGCGCTTTGGCACAAGCCGCAACATCCAGGCAATGGTACGGCAGCAGATGATAACCATTGCCATCCTTCTCCGCCTTTCCCCAGTATCTATAATAGCTTTTAAGAGGTTCAGTCATTTTTTACCATCTCCAGCCAGATCATGGCGGTAAGCCTTGCGTCATCCACTGCACGGTGGCGATGAATTTCCGGGCGGCAAACCGCCGGGCAGGCACATCTGAGGGGACGGCGTCCCCACTTTCTCTTTCTTTGCAATGCCTGGCGGTAGTAGCTTTTTCAATTGTGGGGACAGCGTCCCCACAATTTGAGGATAAAGTCGGTAAAATCGAATGTAACGGTATAATTGGCGCCGGTTGCAATTGCTGACTTTCAATTTAGTGAGCCGCTTCGCCAGTTCACTGAGCAGTTTCTCGCCATAGTTTGCTCTGTCAGCGCCTAGAAGCTCGAATTCTACAATATACAGTCCTATTATCCAGTTCCTGAGCGTAAGGCTGATATTTACAGCACGCCAAGCCTGTGCTGAAAGTTGCTCGTGAACCTGCCGTATTGATTCAACCAATGTTTCAAATGTCAGTTTTTTCATCAACTTTTTACCATCTCCAGCCAGATCATGGCGGTAAGCCTTGCGTCATCCACTGCCCGGTGAAGTCTTATATTTTCAGGCAGTACACCCAGCAGATATTCAGCGACTGTTTTAAGCCTGTAATCCGGCAAATTGGGCAGATGCCGCCTGCTCATCTTCATTGTACAAAGATATCCATTGGGCATGCCAAGGCCGAGGCGTGAAAACTCATGTCTTAAAAAACTTATATCAAATGCGGCGTTATGAGCCACAAGAGTGCATCCTGAAATGTATCTCTGAAAGAGGGGAAAAACCTCCTCGGGGGCAGGCTGCCCGAAGAGCATCCGGTCTGATATTCCGTGAACCATTTGAGCCTGTTTTGAAACAGCTTTACCGCAATTTATCAGATTATGAAATTCGGAAATCATCCTCCCGTTCTCAACTATGACCGCGCCTATCTCGATTATTCTGGCGCCGCGCTGCGGGTCAAAACCGGTTGTTTCAACATCAAAAACAACATGTCGCTTTTCATTTTTCAACATCAGCAAATCCCTTTGAACTTCTTGCGCTGCCGGAACTGTTTAAAGCATTTGATACAGCATGCATTTTTGCAGTCTTACTTATATAACAAGGCCGCCCGGCGGTGAGCCTGGGCCACCTTTCGTCGCAGGCGCTCGGGCTTAAGAACCTCGACGTGATCGCCGTTTGACAATATCCATCCGATAAAATCGGGAGAAAGATCCACCGTAACCCTGAAAAGAACCTTCCCGTCCGGAAGAACCTCGATCTTACGGGTTGGATGCCGGACATCTTCACTTATCCAGGTGCCCGCGCGGGCATCGAATTTCAGAACAACCGCTTCAGGACGCCCCTTCTCCCTGTGCAATATTCCCCATGTGTTTGCCATAAACGATTCCGGGCTGAAACCGGCCGGGGGTTCATATCCCTCGGATGTGATCTTTGCATCCAGTATTCTGTCCAGCTTGAAAGTGCGCACCTTTTTTCTCATCTCGCAGAAGGCAATAAGATGCCACGAACCCTGATATGGCAGAACGCAGCAGGGATGCACCTTGCGCCATTTCGGCTCCCCTTTCCGGTAAAGAGTTCTGTACCTCATTTCCACCTTGCGGCTTTTTATCAGCGCAGTGTGCAGCAGAAGCAGTTTGTCGCTTATCAAGGAACTTTTTCCCGGTCTCCGGGGGCGCGGCAAAATTTTGTGCAGTATCGGCACAAATTCGGGAGGAAAGATCGCCTCAAGCCGGGCCAGGGCAGACGAAAGAGCGCCTGTATCGATACCGTCTGCGGCAAACGCGGCCTTTGCGCTCAGCATGAGCGAGAGAGCCTCGGAAGCCGTGTAGGAGATTGCCGGCATTTTCGGAACGGTTTCGAAATAATAACCGCCTTCTCCGCGCAGCAACTTCAGCTTAAGTCCGTGGCGTACGAGATCAAAATCCTTCTGAATCATCCTTTCGCTTATTTCGAAACGTTCCGAAAGGTCAGCCCGCCGGTACTTGTGCGGATTTATTGTAATCATCTGGATGATTTCGAGGACTCTTGAGATGCGTTTCGTTTCGTCGTAAGGCCGTCCTTTGCCGGGCAAAAGAAGATTCATAGGGCTCCTTTTTCTCCAGAGACGCAACAATTATAATATGATGAAGGGAACTATGCTGTTCACATACATATAATGAATTTATATCATGCACAACAGTTTGTCTTTTCTTGTATTTTAACCTGATTTTGTCAAAGGATATTTGAGGCTGGTATTATTGATTGTTGCTGCTTTCTGAACAGGAAGCTTTATCTTTTCATCAGGGCCCGCTTCAAAGTTACGGTTTTTTTTGAACGACGGCTTATATTAAAGAAAGATCCCAGTTCCACCGGCCTTCCCGTTTCTTCATTTCAATGCCGGGCGGCACAGGTTCGGATATATGGACGAACATGCTGTAACCGGCTTTCCTGAGCTCTTCTTTCTTATCGGTCAAATCGATCTTCCAGTTGGGGTATACCCAGAAGTTCGGCCCGTATTCAACCGCCCATGCGTGCTCGCCTTTAGGGCTTGTAAACGGAGAACCGGTTTTAATCTGGTCTGAAAACACTCTCGATATTGTAAGCGGCCAGTTTCCTGAAATGACAATTCCGAGAGGAAGCGGACTATTCTTTATAATAAGCTGGTAATCATCCCGCCCCATTTCAGGGCTGACGATCACTCCGGAAAAACCCAGGGATTGCAGAATTTTTACGGATAGAACATTCGAAATATTGCAAAACGGCCCGGCCCATATATTTAGACTCTCCGGAAGATCAAAAAGCGCTTTCTGCCACGGGGCATTTAAAACAAAGTTGCGGCATCCTTTTTCAACGGCAACCCTTACCCTGTTTTTTATTTCCTTCTCCTCATCAGGCCATGTCACGGGCGGGAGCCACCACCAGAGGGAATTATCACCGGGTTTTTCCGCCTGCCCGGGATCTTTAATGTCAAGCCATAAACCGCTCTTTTCCCCTTTATCCGGCTTTCCGGGATTCCTTTGAACATAAACTTCATAAACAGCCGGTTTATAATTATACTTCTCAGGCAATTGTTCTGTAAACGGTGATACCGGCAGACCTGAAACGGGCGATTGTCTTATCTCACCTTCAAGTTCCGACATCATTTCATCAAGCGTTTTTTCTCGCCTGTCGGTAAGAAATACAAGAGCCCCCGTTACGTAATTCTTCCCCGGAAGAGGCTTTATATACAACCGTCCTCTTCTGGGAACAAATTTTCCTACGCGCAGGGCGCCGGATGCTCCCTCGTCTTCATACCCGATACGGAGAAGGTCTCCCGGTAAAAGTTCTTCACTGGGGACAAGATAGGGATTCCGCCCCGGTCCCTGAATCTTACCGATAATAAGTCCCGACCCTGTCTGACCGTCCGAACTCACCGGATTCCACGGTCTCTGGGGGAGAAAATTGTAATGAGTGCCTTTTCTGCCGAGAGCCCATTCAAGAAGCTCAAGAGCATTCTTTTTAGATGCGGGATCATTCACCCCGTCTCTTAAAATTTTATATGCGCTGACGGTATAATAAACATAGTGGGGGCCTTTTTTGCGCCCTTCGATTTTCCATGCGCTTATTTCGGGAAGAGGTAATAAAACCCTGGACAGAACATCGAGGCTCAGATCCATGCACGAAAAAAACCTGCCGGTTCTGCCGGCCTGTGTGTAAAGGCGCCTGCAGGGCTGAACGCATCTTCCGCGCAGACCGCCTTTACCGCCGAAATAACTGCTCCAGTAACATCTACCGGAGACCCCGTAGCAAAGCGCGCCATGAACAAAAACTTCCAGAGAAAGGTTTTCCGGGCACGCGGCTGACAGCGCTTTTATCTCATCAATTGAAAGCTCTCTTGGTATAACAACCCTGTTTATGCCAAGCCTCTCCCTTACCAGTTTCAGCGCGGAAGGAAATGATACATTGGCAAGCGTGGAGAGATGGAGTTCGCCGGAAAACCCGGTTTGCTTAGCAAGATCGACGAGGGCAAGGTCCTGGATTATGAGCCCGTCCGGTTTGACCAGCCTTTCAAGCTGCGAAACCAGATTACCGGCAGGAGAAAGGTCCTCATGCTTTAAAAGAGAATTTATGGCGACATATACCTTAACCCCTCTTTCATGAGCAAGTCCTGCAAGAGGCGCGAGTTCTTCGACCGTAAAGTTTTTTGCCTCCATGCGTGCGGAATAAACCTTGAGTCCGCAATAGACCGCGTCCGCTCCGGCCGCTATCGCGGAAAGAAATGACGCCTTGTTTCCTGCAGGGGCAAGTATCTGTGGCTGAATTATGGTTTCTGGTTTCTGGTTTATGGTCTCTGGTCCCTGCCGAAGGCCCGCCATCTTTGTGGCGGGGTTTATGGTTTCTGGTTCGCACATCGTACATCGAACTTCGCAAGTCGTCGTTTACGGATCGCTGTTAGTGATTCGTCATTCGTTGATCGTAGTTTGTTATTCGATTCACGATCCACTGTCCATGATTAACGATCTTTTTCTTGAACCCTTGACTCCTTGAACCCTCAAACCCTTTTCCTTTTAAACAATTCTCCGACATCAAAGGTCAGGCTCAAAAGAGCCGGTATCAGAAATATCGTAAAAATGGTTGAAACAAGGAGACCTCCGGCGAACACGCTTCCAAGCCCTCTGTAAAATTCGGAGCCTGCTCCCGGAGCAAACACAAGCGGAAGCAGCCCGAATATTGTCGTCAGGCTGCTCATGTATATCGGTCGTATGCGCGTCCTGACCGATTCGACTATAGCATCATTTGCGGCCATGCCCGAATCCTTCATGTTGTTTAAAGACTGGTGAACAATCAGGATGGCATTGTTCACTACAACACCCACAAGTATGACGAAACCGAGCATCGTTATTATATCAAGCGGCTGGACTATAAGAAATCTGTTGACCAAAAAGAGCGCTATGAAACCTCCAACCGCTGCAAGCGGCACAGTAAACATGATGATAAGCGGGTAGAAGAAATTTTCAAACAGAGAGGCCATAAGCAGGTAGCATATAGCGACAGCCAGAATGAAGTTCCAGAAAAGGGCTTTCCTTGTGCGGGTAAGGTCATCCGCCGTTCCTCCGAGATTGATGGTATAGAGGTTTGAAAGTTGTCCCGATGCCTTGATCGGGTCGACTATCTTATCTCTGACTATCTCCATTGCCGTTTCAAGAGGCATTTCAGACGGAGGGATAATCTGAATGGTGATTGCCCTCTCGGAATCTATATGGTTGATCTGCGTCGGACCCTCTTCGAGGCTTATATCGGCAACAGAGCCTAAAGTCACCTTTCCCCCTGAAAGCGATAAAAGCGGCAGAGCCTCCATATCCTGTATCCGGCCTATCTTATCCTGCCGGTTTTTTACTACAAGATCTATCTCTTCTCCGTAAAGCCGGTAATCGCTCGCGACCACGCCGTCAACCATGGAACCCACGGTCAATCCTAGGTCCGATGTGGTAATGCCGAGCCGCGTCATCCGGTCGCGGTTCGGGACCACCTGTATCTCCGGATTTCCGAGATCAAGGCCCGGGATCGGGCGTATCTGGGCTCCCGGAATCATCTGCGCCGCCCCGCCGAATATCTGCCTTCCCATGTTTATCAGAATGCCGAGGTCAGGGCCCTTTATTTCGACTTCGATCGAGCGGCCTGTTCCGATATCCCTTGAAAAAACGCTCGGCTGCTGGACGATTGCGATCATTCCGGGTATCTTACGAAGCACGCCATATATATATGGTAGTAACTCCCGTGTCCTTTCCTGGAATTTGGAGATAACCCCCATGAATACCTGCTGACCCCATGCAACATAGAAAAAATTCTTTACGGGGGGAAGATTGAGCTTTTCCGCGGTTTCACTCTTTTTATCGTGCTCGATAAGAGGCAGAATATCCTTTTCAACGGTTTTAGCTATCCCTTCAAGCTCCTTCAGATTGTATCCGGGCGGCGGAAGAAGAATCCCGAAAAGCATCTCCTGGTTTCCTTCGGGAAGATATTCCGTTTTCGGAAGAAGAAGAACCGATATCCCGAGCGCTAAAACGACCATTACAACCACAGTGATAATCTTTAAGGAAACACTTTCGCATATCAGGCGGACCGATTGTGTGATTACAGCTATGAATTTCCCGGCAATCGTTGAAAGGCTTCCTTTTTTCTCTGCCGTATGATTTTGAGGCTTTACATCTCCGAGAATCAGCGCGGAAAGAGATGGGATAACGGTTATTGAAACAACCAGACTGAGAGAAACGGCGCCGCTTATAGCGATGGCAATATCCCGGAAAAGCTGACCGGCCTCCTCCTCGACAAAAAAGATCGGAAGAAAAACCGCGACAGTAGTAAGGGTGCTTGCAAGAACAGCGCCCCATACTTCAACGGTTCCGTCATAGGCGGCCTGAACGCGTCCTTTCCCCATCTCCCTGTGGCGGAATATATTCTCGAAAACCACAATCGCGTTGTCGACCAGCATGCCGACGGCAAAGCTTATCCCGGCAAGGCTGACGACATTTATATTGCGTCCCATCATGGTCATGATGATAAATGTTCCGATGGCGCTTATCGGTATCGCAACGGCAACGATGAGAATGCTGGCAAAATTTCTCAGGAATAATATAAGAATGATTACGGCGAGGCTTCCGCCGAGATATATATTGTTCTTAACAAGCTTTATCGCGCTGTAAATATAGCCTGTTTCATCGTAAACCTGTTCCACTTTCAGTTTTCTGTCTTTCAATATGCCGCCGTTCAGTTCGGCAAGGGCTTCTCTGATTCTGTTCATGACAACAAGGACGTTGGTTCCGGGTTCTCTCACGGCATTCATGACTATCGTGGTTGTGCCTTCGTGCCTGACGACAACCTGCTTTTCCTCGTGTCCAAGCGATACTTCAGCGACGTCTCCAACGGTAACGGGCGCCCCGTTTATCCTCTTTACAATAACATTCCGGACATCCTCTTCATTCCTGAATTCCCCGACAGTCCTTGCAATGTAACGTCTTTTGCCTTCGTCGAAATCCCCGGCGCTTATGTTCCTGTTTTCAATATCAAGAGCATGGACAAGTTCGGGGACCGTTACATTTCTTGAAGCAAGGGCATCGGGATCGAAAATGACCTGAAGCTCGCTCTCCTGTCCCCCGTAAATATTGACCGAAGCGACTCCCGGTATTCTTTCGAGCCGGGGCTTTATATACTCGTCAAAATAATCATACTCCTGGGAAAGCACACCATTGTAGCCGTCAAGCGCGATGACCACCATCCATGCAATCGCATTTTCCTGCCTTCCGCCTGATTTTATAAGCGGCTTTTCAGCATCGGCAGGATATTTTTTCACCTGGTCGAGTTTGTTCGATACCCTTAAAAGAGCCTCATCCGTATCGGTGCCTATTTCGAACTTGAGATTGATATATCCGATCCCGTCCTGGCTTTCGCTTTTCAGATCGACCAGACCTTCAAGATTTTTCAACTCCTCTTCCTGTGCATCGATTATCTCCCTCTCTATCTCAAGAGGACTCGCGCCGCGCCACATCGTCTCGACAGAAATTTCAGGAAGGTCCACATTGGGGGTAAGCTGGATCGGTATCCTGAAAAGCGAAATCAATCCAAACAACAAGACGAGAATGACTCCGACCGCGACAGTCACCGGTTTTTTGATTGAAGTGTCGATCAGTTTCATTCAGTCACCATAACAGGCTGCCCGGGTCTTAACCGTTCATTGCCACGTATTACAACCTTATCTCCCGGTTTCAGATCCCCTTCAACAGCCGCGTTTCCGTCATAATATCCGAGAACCTTCACCATTACGGGAAACGCTTTCCCGTCTTTTACCGTAAACACCATCCTGTTGTCACCGGCCGGAACTACGGCATCTTTTTGCACAAGAAGCGCGCTTTTGCCGCCGTCAAGGGAAAAAAGCACGGCAGCCTCCATCCCGCTTTTTATTTTCGATCCGGGATTGGGGATGAATATCCTGACCGGATATGTCCTTGATCCGGGATTGCCGCTCGGGAGAACCGACTGAACTTTACCGGCAAGCTGCCTTCCGGGAAGGCTTTTTATGGAAACCTTCACGTCGCTTCCGGATGAAAGCATGACCGCGTACCGTTCAGGCACATCAACATTGATCTTTATCCGGCCGAGATCGACGATTGTAACAACCGGCCCGCCGGCGTTAACCCATTCGCCGACCTCTGTGTGTTCCTTTGCGACAAAACCTGAAATGGGGGCAAAAACCTGTTTACGCTTTTGCTCATACAAAAGGCTATCGATCTCGGCTTCGCTCCTCTTAAGCTCCTGGGTAAGCGCATTGTAATTATAAAGAATTTCATCATATTTATTCGAAGCAATGCTGTTTGATTCTTTGAGTTTAGTAAAACGGGCGAGCTCTTTTTCAGCAAATAGAAGACTCTCCCTGGTTTTTTCTCTCTGGGCTCTTGCTCCTTTGATGCGAAGAGCCGTTTCCTCCGCGCTCAGTTTTACAATCAACTGCCCCTTTTTCACAAAATCGCCTTCTTTTGCGGGAAAATTTTCCACAATCCCCGAAACCTCGGAAGCAACCGTGCTTTCGGATGCGGCTTCGGTCGTTCCAATCAGAGAGATCTGATCGGAAACCGTTTTCTTTTCCACTGTGGAAACTCTGACAGGAGTAAGCTGCTGGTCGGGTTTTTTATCGTCCTTTCCGGGCGATCCTGACAAGGCGCCTGTAATCATGATAGGATTCAGAATAGTCAGAAAAAGCGCAGCAACAGCCGTGAAGAAAAATCTGCAACAAACCTTCAACATGTATCACCTCATTATCGATGGACTCGTAAAAAGTCATATGCGAACGGATTTGAGATTTTTGGGAAACAGATTTTTAAAGAACTGAGCGTTAAAAATCATCCGCCTGAGGCGGATGATTTAGTGAAGTCATTTAAAAATCCCCAAAAAGCTCATTAAGAGAGCATATTTCGACTTTTTACTATGCCATCATTATTAGACTCACCAAAAAAGAGTTAAAACCGGGCTGAATCCGGAAAAGCATTGAATTCATCAAAACACCAGTTAACTAATCTATATTTACAAATCAAACTCGTCAAGGATTTAGCTGAAAAACGACCAATTATTACCTTGCCCGTGAAATATCCCGGTGATATAAGTAAATAAACAAAGAGAATCCTGACTGAACCAGGCTGGGAAAGGATATAGATATGAAAATTGCGGTCAGCGGCAAAGGCGGAGTCGGCAAAACAACATTTTCGGCGCTTTTGATACG
>CAZOEH010000072.1:0-10722 GCA_964578785.1 uncultured Desulfonema sp.
CGGATATATTAATTTCAAGCATCTTCAGACTGGCCCGTATACGGACCAGGTTCCGGTCCAGCGCAGGGAAATCCGACCCGATTTCCTTCAGTTCATCCGCACGCTGTTTCATCCCTGAAATTATGTCGCTCATTTTTTTCAAATCAAATGTCTGATTCATGGCGGATATCCTCTTTTAAGGTTTGGCGCGTAAATCCTTGAACCGTCTGGCCTTGACCTCATATCTGGGCAGTGCTCCCAATGAAAAGAACTGAAGGTCATATCGCAGATTGGTTTTCAGCCGGAGTTGACCGACCAACTCCCGTTCGATGTCGGTCCGCCGGGGTTCAGCTTCCGGAATAAATTCGACTTTAAGGGTAATCCGGTCAGTGTCGCCCTGTTTTTCCACAATGACCTCATATTCATTTCCCAAGCCCTCCACCCCCCGAACAACTTCCTCTATTGTAGATGGTGACAGCAGCACGCCTTTCACCTTGGTAATGTCATCGGCCCGCCCCAGAACCCCGCCTTTGATCAAGCGGTATGTCCTGCCGCAGGGGCAGGCATAATCCGCCCATTCAATCACGTCCTTGGAGTCGAATCGGACACAGGGCTGAGCGATCCGGTCAAACGCTGTGATGATCATTTTTCCTCTCCGGCCGGGTTCCGTGATGATCTCACCGGTATCCATGTCCTGAATTTCAACCAGAAACAGACCCTCGTTTACGTGAAGCCCCCCGGATTGGGCCTGACATTCGTAGGACCATGCGCCGATTTCAGTTGCGCCGGAATGATCATATACCCTGGCTCCCCAGGCCGATTCCATCCGTTTCTTTGTGGAGGGAATACTGGCGCCGCACTCGCCCGCGCAAGTAATCTTTTCTATGGACAACGAAGCCGGGTCGATCCCCAACTGGGTTCTGGCAACATCCGCCATTCCAAGAATATAGGTCGGCGTGGCCATCATGGCCGTGGCCTTCAGCTCCTGAATTTTCAAAATTCTTGCGGCCGTATCAAGGACACCGCCGGGAACCACCTCGCACCCGATTTTCTCCGCGCCGTAATGGCCGGCCCAGAACGCTACAAAAATATTATAACCAAACGGAATGAACACCCGGTCCCGGGGGCGGTATCCCTGCGCCCAGAGAATATAGGCCCAGCACTCCGCCCACCATTCCCAGTCCTGCCAGGTATCGGCCTGATAAACTGGTTGGCCGGTCGTGCCGCTGGTCTGCCGGAATTCCGTTACCTCCTCAAGAGGCACACACAGTGCGTCGCCGTAGGGAAACGGGTCCTTGCGCTGGATATCGCGCATCATGGATTTTTCTACGGTAGGGATGCGCCGGATATCTTCGAAAGATCGAATGTCTCCGGGTTTAATTCCTGCTTTTTCATAGAGCCCTCTGTGAAACCTGGAACGCTCATAGGCCCAACTGAAAATCTTTTTGAATTTTTTAAACTGAAGCTGTCTGATCTTTTCGTGATCAAGTGTTTCGAGAACAGGATTCCAGTATTTTTGTTCAGAAGTCATGATGATATTTCTTTCAGGGAATTTTTCCTTCTATTTCATAAATACAGAGGGAAGGAATGTGGCAATCGGTGGAAATATGAACAACAAAACAGCGCAAACAACCAGGCTGATGAGAAAGGGATAAACCCCGCTGTAAATCACGCTGAATGGCTGTTTCGTAATGGCTCTGACGACAAATACATTGATGGCAACAGGAGGAATTACCACACCCACCATGACCGTGATGGCAATGATCATGCCGAACCAGATCGGATCGTAGCCCAGTTTAATGATGGCCGGATAAAAAATTGGTGTGGCCAGGATCATGAATGCCAGGTCGTCAATGAAAGAGCCTCCTATAAGGTAAACCACGCTGATGATAATCATGATCACATCAGGGCTTAAAGGAAGAGATATGATCCAGTCCGCTGCAATCATGGGGATCCGGGTTCTCGTAAGGAAATGGCCCAGCACCGCGGAGCCGGCAATAAGCATGAGCACCATGCAGGCCGTGCGAAGAGACTCTATGACCGACTTTATGTATCCTTTAAAGCCGATATCCCTTTTTATGATGGATAAAAGCAGGACAGCAAAGGTGCCGACGCTTCCCGCTTCGGTAGGGGTGAAGAAACCGTATATTAATCCACCGATGACAAGCAGAAAGACTCCAACGACCCACAGCACCTCAGGGAGAGCCGCAATCCGGTGCTTCCATGTGGATCGCTCGCCTTTGGGACCAAGAGCCGGATTCATTCTGCACCAGATATAGATGGTTAAAATGAAGAAAAAGGCGATCATCAAACCCGGAACAAGTCCGGCGAGAAAAAGTTTTCCAATGGACTGTTCCGTTATGATGCCGAAGACAATCAGGGTCACACTGGGCGGGATGAGAATGCCAAGCGTACCGACTGTTGCCACGGTCCCGGTGGAGAGCTTCTTATCGTAGTTGTACCGGTCCATCTCGGGAACGGCCACGCTGGCAAAGGTAGCGGCCGTGGCGGGTGAAGACCCGCAAATGGCTTTAAATACCGTTGCGCCGGCCACGGTGGCCATGGCCAGTCCGCCGGGGATGTGCCCGATAAACCGGTAAGCGGCATCGTAGAGTTTTTTCGCAACGCCGGCATTAAAGGCTATCTGGCCCATGAGCACGAACAGCGGAATGACTGTGAAACCGTAGGATGTGAAAACATCAAAGAAGTCTTTGGCCAGGAGATTCACCCCGGCTTTGAACGAAACAAGATAGCTGAACCCGATAAAGCCCACCAGGGCCATGGCAAAGGCCAGTTCGATGCCGGTCAGGAAAAGGAGGAGGACTGTGGACAGTCCTATAATTCCAATCGTTACGTCACTCATAGGTATTTCCTATCACTTGAAGGATGTGGACTATGAGGACGAGGCACTGAACGAAAAAGCAGGCGCCGACTCCAAAAGCCACGGGGTAGAAAGGTAATTGCAGCGTTAGAGAGACCTCTCCTGATCGGTAAAGATCCATCCCCAGCGCGATAAGATTCCATCCGAGCAGTGAAAAAAGCCCGATTCCGAGAAGTCTGGTGACAATGTTGACAGTGTTCCGTATTCTCTTCGGAAACTTGAGGACAAAAAAGTCAACAAGCATGTGGCCTTTGAGAAAGGTTGTCAGCGGAACGGCAAAGCCGATTACAATGGCTCCGGAGAAGGCAACCAGTTCGTAGGTGCCGATGACCGGCTTCCGGAAATATCTCAGGACGACGTCCGTTACAGTAAGCAGCATCAGGAAAGTGATAGCAATTCCTGCAAACACGTTGAGGAACCTGCATAGTCCTTCCACTCTATTTATTATTGGTCGCATGAAGCATCCCTGTTAAATGTTTCGGAGTGCATAGGATTAAAAAAGAGGAAGGGAGATTGTAAATCCCTTCCTCTTCACCACTACTTCTGAAGTTTCTTCAGTTCTTCCTGACAAAATTTGAGGGCTTCTTTTCCGGGTAGATTTTTAGCCTCCATGGCCTTCACATAGTCATCCAGAATGTGCTGCACCAGTTTGGCCCACCGGGCATCCTCTTCTTTTGAAAGAGTGATAAGCTTAAGACCTTTAGAAGCCGCGAGACTGTATCCTTCCTTGTCTATTTCATCCCAGCCCTGTCCGGTCTTTAAGATCCATTCCTCATTAATCCCTTCAATGATCTTTTGGATGTCCGGCGGAAGGGATGCCCATTTATCCTTGTTCATGACAACGAAAAAGCCGGTCGTGTAAGCAGATCCGAAATTCTGCGTGGTTGAGCTGACCACTTCAGCCAGTTTCCAGCCTTTAAGGGATTCTACTGGGAATACGCCTCCCTCTGCAACGCCCTTTTGAATCGCGTCGTATCTTTCGGGCATGGGCATTGCAACCGGTACACCCCCGAGGGCGCTGACTATTTTCGCGCTTAAACCGTGGCACGCAATCTTCAATCCTTTAAGATCTTCCAGAGTTGATACAGGTTTCTTTGTGTGGAGAACGCCAGGCCCATGGGCATGAAAAAACATCACTTTAACATCGTCAAACTCTTTTGGCCTGAATTTTTTGTAATGTAGATTGATCAGTTTCGTGGCTTCCAGACCGTTCCTGTAACCGAGAGGAAGATCAATCACTTCGGTCAGGGGGAATCTTCCGCGGGTATATCCGAGTACGGATAATCCGACATCGGAAAGCCCTTTTACCACACCGTCGTAACACTGGGCCGCCGGTGTGAGAGTTCCGCCCGGGAAAACCGTAACCTTCACTCTGCCATTAGTTCTTTTTTCAATCTCTTTGCCCCATTCTACTGAGAGGATGGCGTTCTTGTGAGGGGCCGGGAAAAAGTTTGAGTAGGTTAGTTCGATTGGTTTTTCCGCTCCGGCGGCATTTGAAATGAGGAAAAAAAGTCCAACGACGGATAAACAACAAAACAGAGATATCACTTTACGATGTTTCATTCTAACCCTCCTTTATGCATAATGAAGATTAACCAATTGCTATC
Organism: uncultured Desulfonema sp.; assembly: GCA_964578785.1. GTDB lineage: Bacteria > Desulfobacterota > Desulfobacteria > Desulfobacterales > RPRI01 > RPRI01. The sequence continues at coordinate 4,468 of CAZOEH010000072.1, forward strand.
CAGGCAAGACTTGCTGTTATCTTCCCATTACCATGAAATAGAGAAGGAGATCCTCTCAATTCCAACGGCGATAGGATAGTGATTCAAAACTTATTAAAAATAATTCTATATTTGTTGATATTTGCTTGTCTATGATGGCCATCATATATGCCTTTTTAATTGCAGGATCGCGAATTTTTTTATCTTTATGATGTCTGAACTCAGTATCCGACTGAACGTATCCGAATATCCGCCATATATATCAACAATAACAGGATATTTCCTGCCTTGGTTTGACATCTTAAGCGCTGCTTGTTATAAAAACGAAAACAGCAGGACCAAATTATAGACGGGCATGGGTATCAAATGGGCTTTTCTTTGGCAGGCTTTCTTAAGAAAAACAGGACGACCATCATAACCCAATGGGTGGATCAGCTCAGAGACGAGGTAAGCCCTCAGTATGCCGAGCGGCCCCGGAAAGAGCTTATGACCACCGTATCGCAGGCTTACGACGCCAACACCCGCGTATTGCTGCATGACGATTTCAGCTACATCGACCGCTTCATTGAAAAAATCTCCCAGATGCGTCTGAAAGCGGGATTTCCGCTCTCCGATGTGCAGATGGCCTTTGAGCTGTACAGAACCGTTGTTCCTCCCATGATAGCGGCCGAAACGACCGTCGGGGAGTTTTTAACCGCCACCACTCAGATCAACCGCTGTCTGACCTATACGATTCACCGTTTCAGCAATTACTTTCAGGCGATGCACCAGAACAAGATCCTGGAACATAACCGGCAGCTTGAAGAGGATGTGCGGATCCGGACGGCGGCGCTCAAAGAATCGGAACTCAAATATAAGACCCTTGTTGAAGAGATCAACGACGGATATTTCGTTGTCCGGAAAGAAGCGGTAGTCTTTGCAAACCCGGCTTTCTGTGCGATGCACGGGTATCAACTGCCGGAAGTAATCGGGAAAAAATTCTATACCTTCATCGATTCCAAGAGCCGTAAAAAACTGATTGCTTTCTATGAGAAGAGTTTTAAGAAACGCGGTATTCCCCGCACTTTCGAATACCTCCGTCTGACCAGGGACGGGCAAAGCTATCCGACCGAAATACTTGCCAAGGTCACTCTTTACGACAATAAACTTTCCAGCATCGGTATCTGCCGTGATATTACACAGCGGGTCCGGATGGAACAGAAGATCCGTGAAACAGAACGCATGGCGTACATCGGCCAGATCACCACATCGCTTTCCCATGAAATCCGAAATCCGCTTTCAGCGGTGCAGATGAATCTTCAGATACTTAAGAAAAACCTCCAGCTTAAAGGCAACGATCAACGGCGCATCGACATTTCCGTACGCGAGGTTAAACGGCTTGAAAACATACTCAAGCAGCTTCTCGATTTTGCCAAGCCCATACAGTTGAATTTTAACTTATATTCACTCAACCGCATCCTGACCTCATCCATGGAACTGCTGGAAATGAAATTCAAAGAAAAAAATGTCGCTCTGGATATCGAGCTTGATCCGCAGATTCCAGACATTCAGGCTGATGAGGAGATGCTGGGGCAGGCCGTCATCAATCTGTTACTAAACGCTCTGGAGGCATCTCCCGCAGACGCTCAAATCAAGGTTCGCAGCCGTTACAGAGATCTGAACGGCAGGATCGCTGAAGTGGTAATATCCGACGAAGGCTCCGGTGTGCCCGAAAAGCATCTGGGCGATATTTTCAAACCCTTTTTTACAACAAGAACCATGGGTACCGGCCTTGGTCTTTCCAACGTAAAGCGGATTACCGAAGCCCATGACGGAAAAATCGAAGTGAAAAATATCCGGAACGGCGGCGCTGAGTTTAAAATGTCCCTGCCGATCTGAGCAAAGCGCATGAGGCATTAAACAAATTCTTAAAATACGGTAAATGGAATGGCTAAAATACTGGTTGTCGACGATGAAAGATCGATTCTTGAAACCCTTGAGATGTTTTTGAGCGAAAAGGGGCATCAGGTTTTCAAGGCCGATACCGGCGCAAAGGGATTCGCCCTTTTTTGCGCTAATAAGCCGGAAATAGTCATTCTCGACATTCGCCTGCCGGACTGCAACGGCCTGGATATACTCGACCGGATCCTGGCCAGGGAATATCTCACCAAAGTCATCATGATAACCGCATTTCAGGACATGGAAACCACGATTCAGGCCATGAAACGGGGCGCATCCGACTATATTCATAAGCCCCTGGATGCCGATGCGGTTGAAAAGGCGATAACCCGCGCCCTGCGGATACTGGAAGCGGATCGGGAAACCCCGGTTCCGGACGACAGGATAAACACACCGGATCCGGAAGTAATCATCGGCCGCAGCGATCAGATGCGGAAAATATTCAAAACGATAGGGTTGCTCTGCCAGAACAGGGCAACGGTTCTCATTCAGGGTGAAACAGGCACCGGTAAGGAGCTGATCGCCCGGGTAATCCATAGAAACAGCACTTACGATCAGGAGCCTTTCGTTGTTATGGATTGTTCTGCGGTGGTGGATTCGCTTTTAGGAAGCGAATTGTTCGGTCATGAAAAGGGCGCTTTTACAGGAGCCATCGAGACCAAAAAAGGAAAAATTGAACTGGCCGGCAACGGCACGCTCTTTTTAGATGAGATCGGAGAGCTGCCGTTAAGACTGCAGGGCAATTTTCTGGGATTTCTGCAGCGTCATGAATACATGCGTGTGGGAGGACAACATCAATTGAAATCCCGCTGCCGCATCATAGCCGCGACCAACCGCGATCTTTCTACAATGGTAAGCCAGGGTAAATTCAGACAGGATCTTTTCTTCCGGTTTCGGGTTGTTACAATACAGGTGCCGCCTCTGAGAGAGCGGCTTTCGGATATCCCGGATCTGACCAGTCATATTTTAAGAAAAATAAATCTGGAGCTGGGAACAGAGGTCGCCAAATTGCAGGACGGTGTCATAGACTGCCTCATGAAACAGAGCTGGGCCGGAAACGTGCGGGAGCTTGAAAACGTGCTTTTAGAGGCCGTTGTGCGGGCTCGCGGCAGTGTAATACTTTTGGATGAAATTGAAAACATCCTCTCTTCGAACCAATCCATTTCTGAATCAGGACTTTCCACCTATTCTTTATCTCATATGGAAAAAGATCATATTCAGCACACCCTTACGGCACTTCACTGGAACCGTACCGAAGCGGCGAAACAACTCGAAATATCGCTTCCAACCCTGCGCAGCAAGATTCGAAAATACGGCATTACCGCACCAAGATCCCTGAACACCAGATAGCTCAAGGCAAGGCAAACATTTTTTTCAGGTGAAAAAATCTTTCCATGACATGAAAGAATATTTCTGTTTCTTCGGCTACAAACTGAATCAGTTTCATTATATTAAACCGGATAAGTTTCCTATTACCGGCCAGTTGACAAATATAATTCCGCGTGCCCCTCAAATGGCATGGTACTTGCTCTATCTAAGAGTGTTTTGTATAATTAACATATGGGGCCGACAAGGGTATGCGCCAATGCGTTCTGCCGGAAAATTTTATTGTAACGTATCAACGCCCCCAGATAGTCTACAGAGATCACACAGGCGGATAGAATATAAGTCTTCGTGAATTTTCATCCTCTGGGGCTGTACAAAACTGATGGATACGGGTCTGCCGCCGCAATCGAAGGTGCTGCTATAATTCCGTCAGAACACATCGGCGCATACCAATGCCGGCCCCTGTGATCCAATGTTATGCAAAGCTCTTGTTCTGTTATGTTTGCGAAAATAAGGAATTGAGAAGATTTGACCAGAGGCAGGATAGGATAGACGTTATGGAAATCAAATCTTTGAAAAGCAAAGAAAAAGAACTTCTCGAAGCGGTGCTTGCGAAAACACACTGGAACCTTGAGAAAACATCCCGTTTGATTAAGATTTCTGTGTCGCAGATTAAAAGGAAAATCAAGGCGTATGAGATTATAAAACCGCAAAACACCTGATTTTTTTATTTATTATAAGGATTAAACCGATTCCACTCAAAAAAGGAGGATCCAAAATGAAATTCAAACATTTCAAAATGTTGGTGCTTCTTCTGGCAGCAGTGCTGATGATCCTGCCTGCCCGGCAGGCCTTCGCGGCAAAACCGATTGTTCTCGGATGTCCGCTGTCGACAGCTTTTCTTTACGGATGGACTGCAGAAAGAGGATTCAGGCTGGCGGTTGAAGAAATTAATGCTCAGGGCGGGGTCAATGTAAAAGGGGAAAAGCGTCCTTTTGCTGTTGAAGTGATCGACACCCGCGATCTGGAGCCGGGTGTTCCTGTCAGCGATGCCCTTTTGGCAGTGGAAAAGCTGATCCTTGACAAAAAAGCCGATTTCATCATGGGAGGCCCGGTACGCTCCGAAGCGGCCCTTGCCGCCATGCCGCTTTTATCGAAATACCAGAAAGTTTCCATCCTCACCACCGGCGTGCTGACCCCCAAGTACCACGCCATGGTGGCTGAACAGTACGATAAATTCAAGTACTGCTTCAGAATACACGGAGAGGCGGTAAATTTAGTGGGCGAGATGTTCGCCAATTTCTCCGAACTGAAAGAAAAATACGGATTCAACAACCTCTTCATTATCGCCCAGGATGTTTCCCATGCCCGCGGAGCTGCCGAAACGATGAAAAACGTGGCCATTAAAAAGGGCTGGAATGTTACCGGTGTTGAGATTTACCCGACGGGCGCCTCGGATTTTTCAATGGGACTGCTCAATGCCAAAAAGACCGACTCACAGATTATCAATATCTGGATGGATATGCCGGAAAGCGCCATTTTGCTGAAACAGTGGTATGAAATGAAAATTCCGGCGCTGCCGTTCGGGTCGACTCTTGCTGCGGCGGAGCAGCCCGGCTTCTGGAAAGCCACCGACGGGAAAGGTCAATACACTCTCTGCAACGTGGTCAATGCCGGCAACGCTCCGTCAGACGCCACTCCGTGGACCATGAAATTCTACAACGCATACGCAAAGAAATGGGGCATCGAGCCGGAGGGTCTTGGAGCATCCAGCAGTTACATGGCGGTATATGTGCTGAAGGATGCCATTGAACGCGCCGGCAGCCTTGATTCCGACAAGGTGGTGGCAGAGCTTGAAAAGACCGATGTCATGGGGGTTTATGGAAGGCTCCGCTTCGATCCTAAAAACCATCAGGTAATTCCTTCCACAGATCCCAAGGAAGGCGCGGTAGGAACTATTCTGCAGTGGCAGGATAAAAAGCGCGTAGTTGTCTATCCCAAAAGCATAGCAAAGGGAAGCATACTACTGCCTCCGTGGATGAAGACAGGTAAATAATTCTTACAGCAGGAATCCGAGAGTTCATCTCTCAGATTTATATCCTGTTCGTATCACATAGTATTTGTATGGAGTATTCAGGAGTCAGAATTCAGAATGAAAAATCGGAAAGACCCTTTTTATTCTGACTCCTGGATTCTGACTCCCGGATTCTTAAAAGCGAAAAAATTCACAAACTCACCCACTTCATGATGATATTATGGATATTTTAATCTACGGAACCATAAACAGTGTTACGCTTGCGCTTTACGCGATTGGATTTGCAATGGTTTACGGCGTAAGCCGCCTGCCCAATTTCGCCCACGGCGCCTTGTATGTGGTCAGCGGGTTCATCACCTGGAGCTTTCTGAATTTGATGGGGTTGAACTACCTGCTCAGTATTATTCTGTCGCTGATTGCAACAGCAGCCATGGGGGCTTTGATATACCGGTTTGTGCTCATTCGTGTCCGGGGCATGGAGATTTCGGAAATCATAGCCTCCTATGCCATAGGGCTGGCGATTCTTGAAGGATTCAGATGGGGCGGTTTTAAGGGCCTGACCTATACGCTGCCCGCCTTCATCGAGGGGAGCATCGAGATTGCCGGAGTATCGGTGGATTACCAGCGTCTTCTGGTGGTCGGCATCGGGGCTGCTGTGGTGGGGCTGTTGTGGCTCTTCACCCGCTATACGCGCATTGGTCTTGCCATGCGCGGAATGGCACAGGATGAACGGGCGGCCCTGATGCTGGGTATCGATTCCGATCTTATAGCGGTTGTGGCCATGGGTTTCGGCTCCATGCTGGCGGCTTTGGCCGCTGTTTTGCTTCTGCCGCTGGGAAACATTGTAGTGGAAGCCGGCTACAACATCCTTATTCTGGCAATTGCGGTCTGCATTGTCGGAGGTCTCGGCAGCTGGATGGGCGCCGTGCTGGCTGCTTTCCTGATCGGATTTGCCCAGATTCTGACAGTCGTATATC
>CAZOEH010000073.1:0-279 GCA_964578785.1 uncultured Desulfonema sp.
TCCCGCCCGCCTCGCAGACTGTAACGCATTCGTTGCAGCCCAGTATCAGAACTCTGTTATAATTCTCAATCTCCTTAATTATCTCCTCTATCGGCTTTTTATCGGCTACAATCATATGTCACGACCTCTCTTTTTATTTAGATATTTATACAGACAGATCTAATCTTTGAATTTTTTTAAATGTCAGATTCCGCTTAATTTATTATCTATGTTTTTGTAAAAGTACATATTCAAACAGCAAAGTAAAAAGCTCATTATGCAAGGCACGCGAATCTTGAG
>CAZOEH010000073.1:289-10641 GCA_964578785.1 uncultured Desulfonema sp.
GGAATGAAGCGTACATTTAGTACGCTTCAATGACGAAAGATGAAGCGCAACACAGCAGAATGACTTTTTACGAAGCTGTTCATGCCGCCTTCTTTTTAGCAGCCAATTTTATCGGGTTTGGGCCGAGTTTTCTTATCAGTTCATCCATTTCCGTTGCATACTGTGCAAACCTGGGGCCTTCGGCTGAAGAGAGGTTTCTCATCTGAACTCTTTCCCCCCCCACTCCTATCGTATCAAGAATCTTTTTCGCCTGCTCAATCCTCTTTCTTGCTCTTAAATTTCCGCTGTTATAGTGGCATTCTCCTTCCATGCAGCCGACCGCGTATACTCCGTCAGCCCCTTTTTCAAATGCTCGCAGGATATGAAGAATATCAACTTTGCCGGTGCACGGAACCCTTATGATTTTAATATTGGTCGGATAGCTCAATCTCATCGAACCTGCCAGGTCCGCAGCCGTATAGCCTCAGTAATTGCAGCAGAAAGCAATGATTACAGGTTCAAAATCCCGGTTCATATAACCCCCTCCAGCAAGGCTTCAATCTTGCTCATTATCTGATCATCCTCATACCAGTTCAGTTCAATTGCCTTTGCCGGACATTCTGCAGCGCATACGCCGCATCCATGACAAAGGGCTATATCTATTTCGCTCACACCATCTTCATTGATACGCGGAACACCGTAAGGACATGACCTTACGCAAATAAGGCAGGATGCGCACTTTTCCGCTTCCACGCGAGCGGTAACGGCTGAAAGCGTCAGGTAATCCTGTGAAAGGAATGTTGTTGCTCGCGAAGCGGCAGCCAGGGCTTGCGGGATAGCTTCCGTCAGGAGTTTCGGGCTGTGAGCCGTTCCGCATACGAAAATTCCGTCCGTTGCCATATCGACGGGTCTCAGCTTTACATGCGCTTCCATGAAATAGCCTTCAGCATTAAGCGCCAGCTTGACAATTGAAGAAAGTTCGGAGGTATCAGTCGGTCTCATGCCCGCGCTTAAACCGAGAACATCAGCCGGAACTTTCAGGCACCGTCCCAGAACATGATCCTTGAAAGTAATCATTAGCCCATCATCGGTTGATTCGGCCACAGGCATATCGTCCGGCGTGTAACGGAAGAATAATATGCCCTTTTGCCTTGCCTCAGTGTAATAATCTTCAAGCAGCCCGTACATCCTGATATCCCGGTAAAGTATATAGATATTGGCATCAGGATTAAGCTCCTTTATGTGAAGCGCATTCTTTATTGCGCTCTGGCAGCATATCCTCGAGCAGTTCGGATTCCCCTCGTTTCTGGATCCGATGCACTGAATCATAACCACGCTTTCAAGGCCGGAAGCACCGTCCTTTTCAAGCTTCTGCGCCAGCTCGACCTGAGTCATTACTCTTGAATCCTGTCCGTATAAATATTCGGAGGGAGTATATTCATTGGCTCCGGTTGCAAGGATTACAACGCCATGATCGATTTTTCTCTCATACATGCCGGGGCCAACGATTACCTCCGTTGTGAAATTCCCCTTGAATCCGGAGAAGCCGACGATCAGAGACTGTGTCAACACCTGTATCCGGGGATGACCGGATACTCTTTTTATGAGACCTGAAAGATAAGGACCTATTTTTTCTCCCTCGATAGTTGCTGTAAGCCGTGCAGCCATACCTCCAAGCTGAGGCTCTTTTTCAACAAGAACGGTTTCAAACCCCTGGTCCGCAAGGCCCAGGGCAGCGTTCATGCCGGCCACGCCTCCTCCTATGACAAGAGCTCTTTTATTGACCGGAATCCTTTTTTCTTTAAGAGGATTAAGAGTTGCTGCTCTTGCAACCGCCATTTTAACCAGATCTTTTGCTTTTTCAGTCGCCCTTAGAGGATCATTGGAATGTGTCCATGAATCCTGGTTGCGGATGTTTGCCATCTCAAAAAGATATTTATTAAGACCGCATGCCTCAAGGGTATCCATGAAAATTCCCTCATGTGTTTTAGGAGTACACGCCGCCACTACAACCCTGTTAAGATTCTTCTCTTTTATGATATCTTTCATCCTGTCCTGTGAATCCTGGGAACAGGTAAAGAGGTTATCTGCTGTAAAAACAACATGGGGAAGGCCGGAAGCATATTCACACAGACCTTTTACATCAACTACCCCGGCAATATTTATACCGCAATTGCAAACAAATACTCCTATCCTCGGCGCCTGCCCAGCCACATCGATTTCATCAGGAACCTTAACTGTTTTTGTCCGTGTTCCCCTTGCTTCAGAGAGCCTGCTCCCGGCAGCGCAGGCGGCGGCGCTTGCTTCAATTACCGAGCTTGGGATATCCTTAGGCCCCTGAAAAATTCCGCAGGCATATACTCCCTGCCTTGATGTCTCAATCGGCGTAAAAGGCCTGCTTGCAGCAAAACTGTATTTATCCAGATCAATGCTGAGGCGTTTTGCCATTTCCACCGTGGATTGGGGCACCCTCAGCCCTACGGAGAGCACGACCATATCGAATTCTTCTTCCTGTATTTCTCCCGATTCGTCAGCAAACCTTATAAGAAGGTTATCGCTTTCCCTCATCTCTTCCATGGTATGGACACGCGCTTTTATGAAACGGACTCCATCCTTATCTTTTGCCCTGTTATAATATTTCTCATAATCCTTTCCGAAGGTCCGCATATCCATGTTGAATACAGCGCAGTCAATACCGCCGTGAGCATGCTCTTTTGCGATCATCGCCTCTTTAACCGCATACATGCAGCATACCGACGAACAGTAACCGTTCCCGCACCTGTTGTTGTCCCTTGAACCGACGCACTGCAGCCATGCAATCTTTTTGGGCTCTTTCTTATCGGATGGCCTTACGAGATGCCCCATTGTTGGACCGGACGCGCTCAGTATTCTCTCAAATTCAAGACTTGTTAAAACATTCGGATTTGTCTTGTAATGATAGAATTGATCAAGAACCGAAGGATCAAATGTTTCAGATCCGGGGCATAGAATTACGGAACCGACCTCGATCTGCTTTTCAACAGCTTTCTGGCTGTGGTCAATAGCATTTGCAAGACACGCGTCTACGCACTGGAAGCACTCACTGCAATAACCGCAGTTAAGGCATCTTCCGGCCTCAGCCTTTCCGTCTTCCTCATTGTAGCCAAGCTCAACTTCTTTGAAATTGCCTGCCCGCTCTTCTGCAGGAAGCTCAGGCATTACCGCCCTTGCTTTTTTTGATTCACCTTCCGGTATCGGCCTGTAAATAGGATTTTCGTTAGTAAGCGGTTCACGGCCTTCGGCCATATCCGTTCCGTCAAGATACCTCAGGATCGATTCGGCGGCTTCTCTTCCTGCCGCAATTGCACCGATTGCAACCCATGGTCCGGTCTGGACATCACCGCCTGCAAAAACACCTTCCCGGCCGGTAGAATATGTTATGGAATCGGTCTCAACAGTTCCCCAGCGGGTAAAATTAATTCCCGTCGCATTCTCCAGCGCAGTCAGATCGGGTTTCTGGCCGATTGCAGGAATGATCTGGTCCGTCTCAATATCATATTCGCTCCCGGGAACAGGAACAGGCCTTCTTCTCCCCGATGAATCGGGCTCTCCGAGTTCCATTCGTATGCACCTCAGGCCTGCAACCTTCCCGTCCGCCGTCAGAATCTCCTGCGGAGCCGAAAGATAGGTTATTTCAGCGCCTTCAGTTTCAGCGGCATGAATCTCCTCCTCCCATGCCGGCATTTCACCGCGGGTTCTTCTGTAAATTATATTGACCTTTTCTGCTCCCAGCCTGACCGCACAGCGGGCGACATCTATAGCCACGTTGCCGCCGCCTATTATGGCCACTTTCTTTCCAACTTCCGCTTTTCCTGTGAGATTTACCTCTCTCAGGAAATCAACTCCCTGGCGGACACCAGCGGACTTTTCCCCCGGAACACCAAGCTCAAAACCCTTGTGCGCTCCTATCGCCACGTATACGGATTTATATCCCTGAGCAAAGAGATCGTCTATTGTCAAATCCGGACCAAGAGGAGTATTTGTTTTAATCTCCACGCCGAGATTTGTTATTACTTCTATTTCATTATCGAGGACATCTCTAGGAAGCCTGTGTTCCGGGATACCGACCCTGAGCATTCCTCCGGCTTTTGGAAGAGCCTCGAATATAGTGGAAAGAACTCCTTTCCGTGCAAGATGATACGCGGCAGAAAGACCGGCGGGCCCTGATCCTATAATTGCAACTTTTTCTTTTCGCCGTGGAAGGGTTTTAATTACGATTTTTCTCGGATCAAACTTATCGGCAGCAAGACGTTTTAAGCTGCGGATCGCAACAGGCTGGTCAACTTCACATCTGCGGCATGCGTCCTCGCATCCGTGAGGGCATATTCTTCCCAGAACACCGGGCAGAGGAAGTTCTTCCATTATTATCTGAAGGGCTTCTTTATACTTTCCCTGGCCTGCCATCTGGACATAACCCTGTACATTAAGACCTGCCGGACATGCCAGCCTGCACGGGGCTTTATCCGTTTTCTGGATTGCGTAAGCGCCTGGGATAGCCTGCGCATACTGCTTATAGGCGGCTTTTTTTACGGATAGATTTTCGTCATATTCATTGGAAAGTGTAACAGGGCAGACTTTTGAACATTCCCCGCAGCTTGTACATTTCGACAGGTCTATATAGCGCGGGTTCTGCTTGACTATCGCGGTAAAATTACCCGAATCTCCTTTCAGTTCAAGAAGTTCGGAATTCATCAAAAGCTCAATATTCAGATGCCGGCCGACCTCGACCAGTTTTGGAGAGATAACTCACATGGCGCAGTCATTTGTCGGAAAGGTCTTGTCAAGCTGCGACATGAGACCCCCGATTGCGGCTGTTTTTTCAAGTAAATAGACATAATATCCGGAATTGGCAAGATCAAGGGCGGACTGCATTCCGGCAATTCCTCCCCCGACAACCATAACAGATCCAACGACTTTCCCAGCCATGTGATGCTCCTTATTTCAGTATCAGTTGCCAATCATTGCAAGTTGTTATTTATATAACGTACAAAATACATTTACTGAATCTTATTTATTTCTTTATGAGGAATATAATAGATAGCCGCACCTAGTCAAGAAAAAATAACCGATATAAAGAGGTAAATAATTTAGCCTTGAATCAGGTATTTAATCATGATAGATATCGAAAATAGAGGCTAAATCCTGATGTTATAGCCATGAGACGTGAGTCGAAATTCGGGTTTACATCCAATTTGTGACTGACAATACAAACTGTCAGTCAAAAGGGAGCCGATTTCAATGACTGATAAAATTCATGCCGTTATCAATATTGCGCTTGTGGGCGGTGGCGATCTGTGCAAAGAACTTCTCGAAAAAACTACCTTCGATTTAAAACAGGAGAATGTTTTTACTCCCATTATAGCAGTCGCCGATCCTAATCCCGACAGACCCGGCATACTGCTTGCGAAAAAAAGAGGGCTCATCACAGTCGATGACTACCACGAGCTTTATGACCCCAGATACAGCATTCATCTTATAATACTTTTAAGGCCCGAACAGGTTATTCTTGAAGATATTCTGGCGACAAGACCGACACGCATCCGCATACTTTCATATCATGTTTTTGAGATTTTCTGGAAGGCGATAGGGCGGGAAGAGCGCAAGCTGAGAGAACAGAATAAAGCAATGGAGACCATATTAAACGGAATACAGGATTTTATATCCGTTATTACACCTGATATGACGATCGTAGATGCCAACGAATCTTTCCTGAACAATTTAGAGCTTTCAAGGGATAAGGTTATAGGTCGAAAATGTTTTGAGGTTCTGCAAAGAGATTCCATCGACTGCACAAACAGGGACCAGACCTGTCCTCTCAACGAAGTTGTGAGGAACAAGAGACCGACCCGTCAGGTAAGGACTCAGACCGGCCGCAACGGGAAAGTACACCACATAGAGGTACACATATATCCTGTCTGGGAAAAGGATGGAAAAATATCGAAATTTATCCATATCAGCCGCGATATAACAAAACGAATGGAGGAAGAAGAGGAGATAACGAAACGCCTCGAGCAGATGGTTGAGGAACGAACAAGCCAGCTCAAGGAGACCCATGAAAAACTCATACACAAAGACAAAATGGCTTCTCTCGGCAAGCTTTCAGCCTCTGTGGTTCATGAAATAAACAATCCGATCGCAGGCATTTTAAATCTTATCCTCCTTATCAAGCGAATAATCAGGGAGAATCCCGTCGGTCTGGATGATCTGGCAGAATTTTCACGCTATCTTGATCTTATGGAGAATGAAACCAGACGAACCAGCCGGATCGTATCCTACCTCCTTGCCTTTTCCAGACAAAATAAGATGGAGCTTAAGCCGTTAAACCTGAATAATCTTATCGAGCATAATCTTTTTTTGAATTCAAATCTTCTCAAGATCAACAATGTCAAAGTCCAGTACCGGCCAGATAATAATCTGCCCGAAATAATAGGTTCGGAAGATCAGCTCCAGCAGGTTATCATGAATCTCGTATCAAATGCAGTAGAGTCGGTTGAATCAAAGGGGAAGGGCATTCTGACGATCGAAACAAAATATTTCCCCAGGAAAGAGAGGATTGCAGCAACATTTAAAGATACAGGGATAGGAATCCCCCAGGAGAACCTCACCAGGATTTTCGAGCCTTTTTTTACAACTAAAAAACAGGGAAAAGGCGTCGGGCTCGGCCTCTCCCTCGCATACGGGATTGTTCAGGATCACGGCGGGGCCATACATGTTGATTCAAAAATCGGGAAAGGTACTGTTTTCAAAATAGATCTTCCACTCAAACATTAGTCTTAAACTTCCAAAATCTACGGGGGTTTATTTATGAACAGCGCAAGGATCCTTGTTGTAGATGATGAACTGATCATGAGGGAATCGCTCGCCGGCTGGCTGCAGCGGGATGGCCACGAAGTCAGGACTGCTTCTAGCGGCGAAATCGCCCTTGAAACGGTTAAAGAGAAACGATTCGATATACTTCTGGTCGATATTAAGATGGAAGGTATAAGCGGCCTTGATGTCCTGAAAACGGTAAAGGAAAATGATCCTGACGTTGCAATAGTCATGATTACTGCTTACGGTTCCATACAAACCGCAATCGAAGCCATAAAAAACGGGGCATATGATTATCTTTTAAAGCCGTTTGATCCGCACGAACTCGGTGTACTTATCGATAAAATCCTGGAAAATCAGGCTCAGGCAAGGGAGAATCTTTACCTGAGGGAGCAGTACAAGGAGAGAACAAGATTCGAAAGCCTGATCGGGCAATCGCGGGTCATGCAGGAAATATTCGAACTCATCCAGAATATTTCTCCCACAAATTCAACCATCCTTATCACCGGAGAAACGGGCACGGGAAAAGGCCTTGCGGCTAAAGCGATCCACTCCCACAGCCCCAGATGCCACGGCCCGTTTGTTGTTGTAAACTGCGGGGCTATACCTGAACACCTGATGGAAAGCGAACTTTTCGGATATCAGAAGGGGGCATTCACCGATGCCAAATCGACCAAAAAAGGGCGGCTCGAAATGGCTCACGGAGGGACGCTCTTTCTAGATGAAATCGGGGAGATCAGCATGAGAATGCAGATCGATCTTTTAAGAGTCCTTGAAGACCGGATATTTTACAGGGTCGGAGGAACCCAGCCCATGGAAGCCGACTTCAGAGTAATTGCCGCAACAAACAGGAATCTTCAGGAAGCTATAAAAGAAGGGCTGTTCAGGGAAGACCTTTATTACCGTCTGAATGTCATTTCATTTAAAATGCCCTCCTTGAGCGAACGGAAAGAGGATATCCCCCTTCTGGCCGAACATTTTCTCCATCGTTTTTCACTGGAAACAAACAGGCAGATAGACGGGATAAGCCGTGAGGCAATGGATGAAATGATGCTTTATGAATGGCCGGGAAATGTCAGAGAACTTGAAAATGCCATAGAGCGTTCCGTGGTTATAACCAAAAAAAGAAAAATTCATCCGGGGGATCTGCCCATTTTCCCGCCCGGTGAAATCTGCATTTCATCGGACAGAACAATTGAAGGTGTTGAAAAGACGCATATTAACAGGGTGCTTCACGAAAACGGATGGAACATATCTAAAACCGCCAGGGAGCTTGGAATCGACCGGTCCACGTTATACGGCAAAATCAAACGCTACGGCATAAAAAAACTCTGATTACAATATAAGCTTGAATATAAAACCCGAAAATACCATCGTCATCTCTACGATCGGCAATTTTGATTCCGAAATAACCGAATCGGTCGAAAAAGGAATAAGACGCATTTTCGGCTTCCGGGCAACCATTCTGCCTCTTCTGGATAATGCTGGCTTTGCTTTCGATTCGATACGAAACCAGTATCACTCGACACCGATTCTGGATAAACTTGAAAGCTGCGCCCCCTCCTTTGCGCTCAAAGTTCTTGCTATCACCGATGTGGATCTTTTTATTCCTGTTTTAACCCACGTATACGGAGAAGCGCAGCTTGGAGGAAGAACATGCATTGTTTCAACGCACAGGCTGAAAGGCCCGTTTCTGCCGGTACGCGTTAACGATACTCATATTCAAAGAATAGTCAAGGAGGCTATACACGAACTGGGTCATACTTTCAGCCTGCGTCACTGCAGGGAGCATTCATGCATAATGCATTATTGCCGCACGGAACTTGATGTCGACAGAAAGTCGGATCAGCTTTGCCGATATTGTAAAATTCTTCTGGAAGATGAGATTAGAAAATTAAATAAGGACCACCTCCAAAAGAGTCGGTGATCCTATGAGGATTCAAGGGTTCAGGGATTCCAGGATTCGAGTGAAGATGGTGATCCAAATATTAAACAGATCAGGTGCGGAGGAAAAGCCCTGTTAACCTTTCCCACCCTAACTGCGGCATCTTTCCATAAATATCTTCGCCAAGATAACCGCCATCCGTGTTTAAAAGTCCTCCAGATTCCTCAATAACATTATAAAGAAGCCCGACCTCTTTTTTCATAAAAGCCTTTGTTTCGGAACCTATATAAAGATCTTTAAGTTCATTTCTCAGATTTTCGGAATGGAGCCTCAGAAACCAGCCGTCGGTATAGGGATTCTTGTTAGCAAGGCTCCCTTCCTCTCTGAGACGGGGATTGACATCCGTCACAACTCCGCTCACAGGTGAAAGTATATTAGCCTTTTTTCCGCCGCGCCTGATAACTATCTGTGAATCGCTCTGCTTCATCCGTTTTCCGGTCAGCGGCGCTTCAACGTGATCAAGGGGGCCGAGAAGCCGCAATGCAAAATCATCAAGGCCGAGCCTTACCGACGATCCCTCTTCAATTTTGATCCAGGCATGTCCTTTGTGAATATAATAACCCTGTGGAATCCTGAATCCGTCGACATTAAGAAGATCCACGGGGTTTACCAGGGCATGAACGGAATACTGATCATAAAAATACTGGTCAAACTCGCAGTTGGCGCACCTGTAATCATGGCTGCAGTTTTTAAAATCTATGCGGCCTTTCATATGATGTATGCACGGCCGCTTTGATAAGGGCATTTCCTGCAATTTCTCAATCCAGTGAACTATCTCTTTGCGCTTTTTCCCGTATGAGTCGCCCTTTTCCGACATACTTCTGTTTTCGTCGACCGCACGCATCATGGCCCTGTCGAAGCGGCAGGATGTGCACTCGTAGAAACTGCTGCAATACTTTGAACGGACAACTCCTGTCTGCATCCAGAGACAGGGACTGCGGCCTGATTTTATCTTATTATTTAATCCGGCAAATCCCATTTTTCACCTCAAAATCCGAATGTCGAATATCGAAGATCGTACTTCGAATATGGTCTATGGTTTATGGTTTAACCAGAAACCATAAACCATAAACCAATTCCTTGCATCCTACCCTCGGCCCCTCGAATCCTTGAATCCTTCTTTTCCCTATGTTTTAAGAAATGTTCTCGCAAGATTTCTCCAGTCAAGGCCAGGGAGATTCCCGTAAATATCCTCCTTGAAATATCCGCCGTCTGCCGCAAGAGGACCGGCTGCCTCTTCGATCATCTCCTCCAGTTTTACCACTTCATCGCTTATCCAGCCCGGGCTTGCGCTGTCATCCATCAGTTTTTTTACCGTTCCCTTGATATCGGGAGAACGCACCATAAACAGCCATCCGTCCCCGTAAGGCTCCCGGTTGGCAAGTTCCGGTTTTTCCCTTACCTGAGAATTGACTTCAACTATAACTCCGTTGACAGGTGAAAGTACATCGGCCGCGTTCTCTCTGCGCTTTAACCCCCAGCCGGCAACCCCCTGGTCAAGCTCCTTGCCCATAAGCGGAAGATCAAGGGCATCGGCTTTCCCCAAAAGTTTGAGGGAAAAATCATCAAGCCCGATTCG
>CAZOEH010000074.1:0-10595 GCA_964578785.1 uncultured Desulfonema sp.
TGATATCTATTACCATAACCCGCGAGAAGGAAACGGGAACCCTCGAACAGATTCTTGTTTCGCCGGTTCATCCGATAGAAATCATCGTGGGAAAAGTAGTTCCGTACATCACCCTCGGGTTTTTCAACGGAATAATCATAATTATATTTGCGCGCCTCCTGTTCAAGGTGCCCATCAACGGAAGCCTGTCGCTGATTGCCGGGTTGTCGCTCATTTACATATTTGTGGCCTTAAGTTTCGGGCTTATGATTTCGGCAGTCGCAAAAACGCAGCAGATAGCGATGCTCGCGACACTCATGGCAACCGTTCTTCCCACTATAATGCTGAGCGGCTTTATTTTTCCGGTGGCAAGCATGCCCCTTCCGCTTCAATATTTATCAAAAGTGGTGCCTGCCACCTATTTTCTTATAATCATCCGCGGTATAATGCTTAAAGGAATCGGCATTACGGAGCTCTGGCAGAATGCGGCCGCCCTGTCGGGAATAGGGGCTTTACTGCTCTCAATCGCAATTATACGGTTTAAGGTAACCCTGGAGTAATAAGACGGAGTAACAAGGATGCGTCAGATATTTTATCTCGTGCAGAAAGAATTCAGACAGATCTTCAGAGACTTCTCCATGGTCAGAATCCTGTTTGTGGTTCCCCTCATTCAAATATTTGTTTTAGGCAACGCGATAACAACCGATGTAAAAAATATAAAGGTCGTATTCCAGGATCAGGACAAATCTCCGTACAGCAGAGATTTTATCGGCCGGTTTGCTCATTCGAGATATTTCAAAATCACAGGCTTTGAAGAGGATTATACCAGGCTTTCATCCTACCTCGATTCAGGGAAGGCAAACCTTGCCATAGTAATACCCAGGCATTTCCAGCGGGACATCGTTCTTCAGAAAAAACCTGATATACAGCTTCTCATTGACGGAGTGGACGGAAATACCGCCGGGGTATCGCTCGGATATATTACGGATATAGTGCAGCTATATCAGGAAAGGCTAATGGAGGATTCGCCCGATTTAAGCCTTCAGGTTAAAAATATACGCAGGGTTGAAATGGAGCCGAGGTTCTGGTTCAACCCGAATCTCGAAAGCAAGCTCTACATAGTGCCCGGGATAATCGCTCTTATTCTTCTCATAATAACCCTCTTTCTCACCAGCATGGGCATCGTGCGGGAAAAGGAGATCGGGACCCTTGAACAGCTCATGGTGACTCCGATAAGGTCATATCAGCTTGTTATAGGAAAGATTATACCTTTCAGCATCCTCGGCATTCTGGAGATAATGATCTCGATGGGGTTCGTCTATCTTATTTTCGGGATAGGAGTAAAAGGCAGCCTGCTTCTTCTCCTTTTTGAATCTTCACTTTTCATCATTTCAACACTCGGACTCGGTATCTTCATTTCAACAATATCGGATACCCAGCAGCAGGCTCTTTTTGTCGCCTGGTTTTTCATGATATTTGCAATACTTCTATCGGGGTTTTTTGTCCCGATCGCCAACATGCCGCCTGCGATTCAGCATATAACGCGTCTGAATCCGCTGCGGTATTATATCGTAATATTGAGGGAAATATATCTTAAAGGAACCTCGGTAAGAGATCTCATACCTGAAACACTTGCTATGCTAACATTCGGTATCTGCCTCTTCCTTGCCGCTGTAATCCGTTTCAGGAATAAATTGGGATGATGCGGGTCAAATACAGATCAGCCGCCTTATGCAGGGAGAAGATTGCCGTGGGAAAGGTAATGATTTATCCGTGCCTCCCAATCCCGCATGAATTGCCTGTAATGCTCCTCCGTAAAAGATGTGACAAAAGTATCACCTTCCGGGCCTATGCTCGTGTGGGCGTAGGTTATCGTAGCTTCCGATCTGCTCCCTACCGGACGAAGCTGGATGGTTATTTTACAGGCGGTGACATTCTGGGTGATTTTTATCATCTCCACAAAGCCGTTGCCCGGTTCATGTCTGGTGATGTACCAGACCGCATTACCCGGATTCGCCCCGGTCAGAAAAATACAATCAGGTTCAGCTATCCCTGATTCGCTGTATACAACAATGGGGTCCCAGCCATCGATCCAGTCCGCTTCCCGCACGGGGCACAGCAACGGGAATACTTTCGCCGGCTCGGCTTCAAGATGCTGTATAAAAGTCCGTACGACACGGTTGGGTTTCGAAATTATCATTGTGCCTCTGCTCTCCTGATGGCGGCTGACGCAAAAATCAGCCACACGGTTATACGACAGATGTAATCGTATGGTCAGGACTATTTAATAAATTCAGTCAATAAACTCTCCGATTATACTGTGCTTTATCTTGATTTCATGAATAAGGCGATCATAATGTCTCATCCGGATTATAGAGCGGATAATCAGGTAAGCGCCTACAACAATCAAAGCAAAATTGAGAACCACCAGAGGAATGAAAAAATATAAAACATTGAGAACATCGTAAAATTTTGAAGTAGCTATCAGCACGCTTATAACAGAAAGAGGCAAAGCCAATACAGCGATGCCGGCCCGCATCACGGCCAGTGATGTGCGCTTTTCAGCCAAAACAAGTTGCGCCTCATTGATTGCTATTGCATTGATTTCAGTTTTATCATTTTTATCGTCTTTATCGTCTTTATCGTTTTTGTCGTTTTTCAAATCTCATACCTATTTCAACTTTTCGTATAAGGCCCCGGCATCGGACAGCCTTTTCCGGAATCATCCCGGCCTCTTTCTTTTTTTCAAAATCTTCATATGATGCCATTCGACTCTATCACATCCCTTAACGCAACTCAAACAATCTGCTGTCTTTACCGAAATTGATGATAAGAGGTGTCTGGGGGTGGCCGAGTTTGCCGGAAAGCTCAGCGGTCATCTCTTTTGAGTAGATTCCCAGACTTTTAACCGTCACGGCGCCGCTCTTCTCCTTGTCCACCGCCGTGCCGTTTTTCAATCCCTCCAGCAGGGTATGAGTATACAGACCGTTGTCCTGATAGCCGTCCAGAGCGGTCTGCACACTCCCGGCCGACGCATAGATGTACAGCCCCATCTTTTTAGCCAGCACCGACATCCGGGCGTCATACAGTCCGCTGACTACGGTATCCACACCTCCGGCATGGCAGGTGTCAAAAATAAAAAGCTGCGACAGGGCTTTGATCTTTTTGGACACTTCAACGATCTCATTGGAGCTGATCAGGCTGGCGCCGATGTCCAGCCTGCCGTCAAAGCTGCTGGTCACGATGTAGTATTGGCTTTGCATCAGCAGACCGTGAGAAGCGTTGAAGAAGATGAAGCTATCGCCGTGTTTTACCTGTAAAGCCAGTCTTTCAATGGTTGCCAGGATGTTCTGTTTGCCGGCCTCCTCATTGACGAGGCTGGTCAGATGTATGTTTGCAGGCTTGTAAATGGTTCCGGCCTTGTCTGCCATTTCTTTAATAAAATCCCGGGCATCTTTGGCTGCATACTTCAGATTGATGGAAGCGTCGCGATACCGGTCGATGCCGACAGCCAGGATGTACAGCCGCGGCTCTTCCTGCTTTCTGGTGGAGATGAAACTGGCCGTATCCATTACACTCTGCACTGTATTGGAAGCATTGAAGGCGGTCAGACTGATCTCGTTCTCACCGGCAATCGTTTCCAGTTCCACGCATTCGTCAACAAGCTCACCCTTTGACCGCGCAACTACTGCGCCGGGGCTCAGCTTCTCTTTCACGGTCAGGGAACGCATATCCTGGTACACAGCTCTGCTGTCCAACGCAGCCAGCTTCATGGTTGCCGTTGCGCTCTGCGCCGCGACTTCACGATAGAATCCATCGGACTTGATCAGTTTGCCGTTCTGGAACAGCCGCACCTCGCCAATGCCGCCGCCGGTGCTCTGAATCCGGTAACAGACCTTTATCATGGAACTGCCGGTTGCTGAAGGAATTGCAGAAAACTTCACGGCAGGAGGAGGATTCCTGATCGCCTCATCAACGGTAAGGGTAACCAGTCCGGAAATATCCTCACCTTTGAGTTTTGCCGACACGATATCCGGGCGATAAAAAACATCATAGAACTGGTCAATACCATATACCTGGTTGCCCCTGCGGATGTTGAGGTATTCATGCCCATGGGCTGAAGAATTATAGTATCCTTCCGGGGTTATCATAATCCACTCGCCATTGGTGAAGCCGATAGACTGGCTGATTTCCCGGCCGCTGTTCACATCCCACAGCCGCACAGTGCCGTCACCGCTGCCGGTGACGATCCGCCTGCCGTCAGCGGAGAAGCCGGCGGAATAGACATTGAGCTTATGGCCCTGGAAACTCATGACATTCTTACCGGTGGCAACCTCCAGTAGTTTCGGGATCCCTTCAAAACCTGCTATCAGAGCGTATCTGCCGTCGGGAGAAAACGCGACTGAAGAGATGGCGATATCCTGCCATATCCTGAGCTGCCTGCCGCTTTCAACCTCAAACAGTTTGGCGGTGTTATCGCTGCTTCCGGCAAGCACCAGATTGCCGTCGGGAGAAAACTCAACCGAGTTCACATGGTAACGAAAATTCCCGAAAACCCGCAGTTCACGGCCTGATTCGATATCCCATAACCGCGCTGTTTTATCGCGGCTTCCCGACACGACATATCTGCCGTCAGGCGAGAAAGCGACTGATTGGATTTTATCGCTATGCGCTCCAAAGCTTTTTACACCGCGCCCGGTCGCCGTATCCCACAATTTGAGACGGTTACCGGCATCGCCTGACACAATCCATTTTCCATCCCTGGAAAAGGCCGCGGCCCCCTGCCCGGCAAGTTGCAGCAGTTCTCTGCCTGTTTCCACCTCACGCAGCGTCAAAGGCCCGTCAAGCCGGCAGTCCAGTATTGATCTGCCATCCGGCGCAAAGGCAAGAGAAGAGACGATCCCTCCGGCGCCCTGGAATGCACAGAGACGTTTACCGGTGACGCTGTCCCACAGATTTATGACGCCATCAAAATTGCCGGACAGCACATACTCTCCGTTCGGAGCAACGGCAATCTCATGGACCCAGTTGACCTTGCCGTCGAGCTTGCGCAGCTCCCTGCCGGTTGCAAGATCCCACAGAGACATGTTGCGGCTGCCCGCAAGCAGTTGCCTGCCGTCAGGTGATATTGCAACGGAGAAAACCGAAACCTCACCGGCAGGCAGGGACTTTAACTCTCTGGATCCGGCGGGGTCCCACACTCTGACGGTTTTATCATAACTGCCGGACACTGCCGTGCGTGCGTCCGGTGAAAATGCCACAGAGGTCACCTCCCCTGTGTGGCCGCGCAGGACAGCCAGCTCTCTGCCGGATGCCGCCTCCCAGTATCTGACCGAGCCGTCCTTGCCGCCGGCGGAGAGTATATATCTTCCGTCAGGCGAAAAAGTCACGGCGTTCACTCCGGCGGTGTGACCTGCAAAAGTGCGCACCTCTTTACCCGTGGCGACTTCCCACAGTTTGAGGGTTTTATCCCAGCTCCCTGACAGAATATGCCGGCCGTCAGGCGCGTAGGCAAGCGTCCGGACCGCAGCAGCATGACCGGTGAGTGTTCGGATCAGCTCACCTGTGGCAACATCCCAGAGTTTGATGGCGGCATCCATGCCCCCGGAAGCAATCGATCTGCCATCAGGAGAAAAAACCGCCCGGAAAACGCCCTTGCTGTGCCCGGCAAATTCTCTCACCTTTTTCCCGGTTGCCGCGTCCCAAAGGATGATCCTGCGCTCGGTTCCACCGGACAGCAGAAAGCGCTCGTCCGGAGAAAAAGCCGCCGATGCAACGTAGCCGGTATGCTCTCCCGTAAAGGTGCGGATCTCACGCCCGCTGCCGGCATCCCACAGCTTGACCGTCTTGTCTCCACCGGATAGGACATACTTCCCGTCAGCGGAAAAAGCCGCCGACTGCACTCCTGAATGTCCCAACTGGACGAATATTTCCGGCTTTTCTGCGGCAAAAACTGAAACGAAACCGCCCGACAGGATAACCGCCGTTCCCAGCAAGACTGCTGAAAAGCGCAGTAAATGTTTAAACGTAAACATATCGATTCCTGATATTTTTATTTATATTTTTGCAGACTATCCCCGGCATACAGGTTATTTTCTTCCGGGAAATTGTGCATCCTTTTCAAGAGTCATTTTAACGTCTTTTATTTTTTCAAAAACCTTCATATGATACTGCCCGCCCGCTTTAAAAGGCCCGGCCAGACGCAACATCACTTCAAAAAGCGCGTAAGGAATTACCATCTGATTACCCCGCATGAAGGTTTGCCCGAATCCGATTGAATAGAGCCACTCCGCGGAATGCCCGAGAAAAACAGAGGCAACGGCATATTTATCAAAATCCATTTCCGGCGCCGGCTTGTCAAAAGCGCGCTTCCAGAGTTGAGACCACTCTTCCTGAGTCTCCACCACCCTGATGAATTCAATTATTTGCTTCGACCCATTCCCCTCCCATTCCATGCCTTTATAGTCCCTGGAAGCGCCCGCTTTTTCCAGAAGGTTCACAACCGCGCTGTATGCGCCCTCATGCGCATAAGTCCAGGCAGATTTACCCTCGTTATCTTTCGGGAAGACCGCGCTTTTCTTTTCGACCAGCACTCTGACCATTTCCGCATTACCTTTTTTTGCCGCCATAATAAGAGCCGTCTCACCCTTGTTGTTTACGGCATCAATATCCGCGCCGCGGTCTATCAGAAACCTCATGGAAGCAACATTAGTTTTGTTAAAAGACTCCACAGACTTCATCAAAGCGGTATTCCCTTCATCATCCTTTTTGTTGACTTCAGCGCCTCTTTCGACCAGAAATTTCACCATTGTAAAATCGTCGTCAGCCGCAAGCATCAAAAGACTTCCACCGGCAAATCCGCTCGTATTTACATCCGTGTCTTTTGTAAGAAGAAGTTTGACGATCTCAAGATTGCCGGCGATAACTGCGGAAGAGAGCGCCTCCCGCCTGTTAAAATTCCAGCTCTTTTTGACCAATGTTCTTACAATCCGGACATGATTTGCAGAGATCGCTTTGATTAACGCCGTATCTCCGTCTTTAGATTTTTTGCCGATATCCGCTCCTGCTTTCAAAAGCGCTGCCGTCATATCCGTATCGCCTTTTTCACAGGCTGTCATCAGAGCCGTCATTTCGTCTTTATCAGCGGCATTGACATCCGCCTTACCGGCGATGAGTAATCCGGCAATACCGGAACTGCCTTCATCAATTGCCATCATAAGAGCTGTCTTTCCATCATCGTATTTCTCGTTTGGTTTTGCGCCGTATTTCAGCAATGCGCTGACTGTTTTCGTCTTTTTATTCGTCACCGCGTAGATCAGGGCGTCCCCTCCACTGATGTTCTTCACATTCACATCGGCTTTATTTTTCAAAAGCTCATGAACGATTTCTGTATGGCCCCTGGTTGCGGCAAAGATTAATGCGGTGTTGTTGGCGCCGTTTTTGGCATTGATGTCGGCGCCGTGCTTCAGCAGATACCTGACAATCTCAATTGCATTGCCGTCAGCCGCAAACATCAAGGGAGTACTGCCGCGCCCGGTTCTCATATTCACATCCGCGCCTTTTGCCGTCAGGTTTTTGACTTTGTCAAGACGGCCTTCCTGTACGGCTTTGAATAAGGGATGACGTGAAAGATCGGTTTGCCGCGATGAACCATTTGTGCCGCTTTCCGTTTGCTGCAGCAGTTGAGCGATGTATTCCAGCCCTTCTTTTTTTGCCAGTGAAAGGGCTGTCTCGCCGTCCCTGTTTTTCAGATCCGGCCTCGCTCCTTTTGCCAGAAAGGCCTGAACCAGTGACGCGTCACCCTGCATGACGGCATACATAAGCGGTGTCAGGCGTGTTTCTCTCCACGATTCATCCTGGACATTGACGTCAGCGCCGTTTTCCAGAAGGATACGGATGGTTTTTGCTTTATCCCCGGAAGGGCCAAAAAGGGCCGAGTAAGGATGACATGCTTCGAGCAAAGGCGTGAACCCTTCAGTTTTTGCGTTCACATCAGCGCCCTTTATAATAAGGTACCTCACAACTTCAGCGTGTCCCCGGCCGGAGGCGGTCATTAACGGCGTTCTATCACCTGTTTCTTTCCCTGCATCAACCATAGCGCCATGCTCGACAAGCAACCTGACCATTTCAAGATTCCCGTTTCGAACGGCAACAGAAAGCGGCGTTGCGCCCGTGTGGCCTTTTTGATTGATCTCATCTTTGCTGAAACCTGAAACAGATTCTTTCAGAATCGACTTTACCTCTTTAACATCGCCCTTTTTGACAGCCTCTAAAAGAGGATAATCGTGAGGCGGAAGAAAGCTGTCCGCAAAACTCACGGCCGGCATGAATACCAGAAACAATAATAAAGGAAGACTCCATATGTTAAACGGTCTGCTTTTCATTAATTTTTAATCACCTCTCAAAAACATCATGAATGTCATTTCTTCAGGATAGTCGGACATATCCGTATCCGGCTTAAGGCATGAAAGTCGTCCGCAGCGGCACTATCGGCAGGTGTTCATTTCGATGGTTACATGCACCAATTCCTGAATTCCATCCAATCTGCTCTTATACTCTTCAACGGCGCTTGGATTCTCCGCGACTAATGACACAATACAGGCATATTTATTCTGCGCAACCTTCAACAAATGCAAATCACATATTTTAGTGTCCCCATCCGATTCTATTTGTGCCTTAATTGCAGCCATCAGCCTGGCATCCTTTTCATGGGTAAGTTCCAGTAATATACCGGTTGTTTCTTTCAATAAAGAAACCGACCAGCGTATGATTAAAGCAGCCCCGACAATCCCCATAAAGGGATCCAGCCAGTTCCACTCAAAATATTTGGCTCCCAGTAAAGCCGCAATGGCTAAAATTGAAGTTAACGCATCCGCCAGAACATGTAAATAAGCTGATTTCAGATTTAAATCATCATGCCCGGAATGCGTGTGGTCAAGCGTGTGTTCGCCATGATGGTGGTCATGTTCATGAGAATCCGTTTGGAAATCGAGGATGACGGCGCAAATCAAATTGATGACCAACCCCAGAATCGCCACAATGAGCGCCTGATCGTATTGTATGGCAAGCGGGTTTATGATCCGTTCCAGGGAGGTCAAAACCATAATCAAGCCCACCATTCCCAGCACAACCGCACTCGTATACGCGCCAAGTATTTCTATCTTCCATGTTCCAAAAGTAAAGCGGTGATCTTTCGAATATTTTCGGGCAAAAATATATGCCGCCAGCGAGATGCCCAGGGCAAAGGCATGAGTGCCCATATGCCAGCCATCGGCAAACAGGGCCATGGAATTGGATAGCCAGCCGAATACTATTTCGACAATCATCGTGACAAAGGCGATGAAAACCACGATAAGAGTTCGTTTCTCTATCCCCTTTTTTTCCATATTGAACGTATGCTGATGCCGCCACAATTCAATTTGTTCGTTATGCATGATATTATCCTTACGAGTTATTAACGTAAGCCGCCTGACACCGGCGCGGCTGGAAGTTGGAGATCAAAGGGGAAATTTGAAGGTTTATCAAAACATCAAAACTGATACTGAACTCTGAACTGCTCTTTGAAATCGTTTTCCCTCTTCTCGACGATAGTATTATCGGAGTCGAATGCGTCGAACCGAAACAGCGGACGGTCGTATTGATGCCGGCCATAATTTATTTCAAGATAGATTCTCTAAATCATCTAAATCTTTATGTCTGCCACTCGCCTTTTTGTTAATTTTCAAATGACTCAAGCTGATGATACTTACTTCAATGCCATCTATCTCATCAACAATCCTTTGTTTAAAACAATCTTCAAAGCTAACTCCTGAAATTGTGGTTAGTATTTCAATCCGTATGGGAGCAATCCCCATCCTTACAATATTTTTTTCTTTTAAGAAGAGTTTCTCTGATAATTGAGGAGAATCAAAACCAAACTCCCTCAGAGCCAAAACCATTTGCTTTGCCGTTTTGGAGTCGATTGCTATCCAAATATCCATATCGTTTGTTGATCGTGGGTATCCATGATAGCCAACAGCATAACCTCCGATCAATAAATACTGGATATTTTTATCCTTCAGTAATTTCAAGAACTCTTTGAAGTCTGGAGGAAGCACGATGTCCATAATTAATCCTTCTCAATATTTCGATTTGATGAAATCTCTCAATTGGTGTCCTGCTAAGCCAATAAGACTTATCGTCTGATTGATCGGATAATGACATGACCGAAAATGACCTTTTTTCTAACTTTAAACCAATATATTCTTTATCCATAATTTTCTCTTTCGATAATAAAGAGTATTGCAGCCACTATGCCGTCCTCCGGCAATCGGTCGGGAGCAGCGGCTTGTCACTGGTTACGGCCTTCCTTGATTTCCTGTCTCTCGACTATATAGTTATCAGAGTCGAATGCGTCTAAATAAAATCCCGTTCATTCTTATGCATTATACATGAAAGCTATCCGCGGTGGCAAAACAAAACTGAAGACAAAAGCTGGAACAAACGGGTTATCCGTTAAAACGCCAAATACAAATATAGATGTTATATTTTCTATTTGTATTCCCGGAAACCATCCATCAAGTGCTTGAATGAAGTTGGCTTGTATTTTTCAAAACCTTCTTCGTCCACGTAAACGA
>CAZOEH010000075.1:0-10512 GCA_964578785.1 uncultured Desulfonema sp.
TCGCTTGCGCATGCTGCTACAACTGTAGTATATTCCATTGCTCCGTGTTTTTCGAGAACGGCAACAACCTGTGCCACTGTTGATTTCTTCTGACCGCATGCGACATAAATGCAATAAACACCCTGCCCTTTCTGGCTCAGGATTGAATCGATCGCAATGGCAGTCTTCCCTATCTGACGGTCACCTATGATAAGTTCCCGCTGACCCCGTCCTACAGGAGTCATCGCATCGATGGCTTTAAGGCCGGTAAGCATAGACTCGTGAACGCTTTTCCTTGCAATAACGCCGGGGGCGACCATTTCAACCCTTCTGAACTCTTTTGCGTCAATCGGGCCTTTTCCGTCTATCGGCTCTCCGACGGCAGAGACTACACGCCCTAAAACCGCTTCACCGACAGGAACCTGGGCAATACGTCCTGTGCGTTTGACGACATCACCCTCTTTAATATGGGTAACTTCGCCCATAACGGCGACACCCACATTGTCTTCTTCAAGGTTAAGAACAAGGCCTAAAATTCCGCCGGGGAATTCAACGAGTTCCAAAGCCATGACCTTTTCAAGTCCGTATACCCTGGCAATGCCATCGCCAACAGACAAGACAACTCCTGTTTCGCTCAGTTCAACTTTCTTGTCATAATCCGCAATCTGACCTTTAATTATCTGACTTATTTCTTCAGCTCTTAATTCCATTATACACTCTCACCCCTTTTTAAAGATTCTCTCATATTGAGCAATTGTGTTTTGATGCTACCATCCAAAACAAGATCACCTATTCTGGAAACAACTCCTCCGATTAGACCGGGATCAATCCTTACATCCAGAACAATATCTTTACCTGTCTTTTGTGACAGGGTAGCTCGGATCTTTTCAACGGTTTCGGATGTAAGTTCCGTAGCCGAAACCACGCTGGCCCTTGCAACATTCTTAAGCTCATCGGCCAGCTTCTGATAAAATTCGTTGATAGTAACAAGAAACCCTATTCGACCCTTATCAAATAACAGGAAAAGGAAAGATCTAGTTGCTTTTGAGAGGCTCAGCTTTTCAATTACCAGCTGTAATACTTTTTTACGAGCTGCAGCATTATAGAGCGGATTGGTCAGCGCCTGTTCAAGGCTTCTCTCTCTAGTAACCAGGCCTGCCAATTGATCCAGTTCCTTCCTGTAGACTTCGGCATTTCCGTCCTCTTTACCGATAAGCAGAAGCGCCTTAGCATAACGCCTTGATATAGCTAAATTTTTCACTATGCCACCACCTTCTCTAAATATTCACTTACCAGTTGCTCCTGATCTTTTCCGGTTATTTTACTCTTTATAATCTCTTCTGCCTTTATAAGCGCTTTTCCTACTGCCTCTTCCTGAAGCTTCAGTCTCGCCTGTTTGAACTCATGCTCAATATTCCGGCGTGCCTGTTCTTCAAGTTTCAAAGCAGCGGACCCGGCGGCTTCGACTATTCTGTTCTTTGCCTCATTCCCCTGCTTTATTTGTTCGGCAATAATTTTTTCGGCATCTTTATTAAGTAGCGCGAGCTTTTCATTATATTGTGCAAGCTTTTTTTCAGCATCCGTTTTCTTCGTTTCCAGTTCTCTCAACTCTTCCTTTATACCATTGATGCGATCAGCAAGAGCTCCGGAGGCGGGTTTCCGCAGGAGTAAAAAAAGACCGACCGCCAGAACAACGAAATTCATAACCCGGTAAGTGTCTGTTGCCACCCATCCTTTGGGTCCGCCCTCACCATGTCCGCCTTCTCCTCCTGATGAACAAAAAACTGCCCCTGCAAAAAACAATAACAGGGCTGAAATAAAAACCATAATAGCTGCGCAACGCTTAAATCTGACAAAAGGCATCATCATTAAATAACCCTCCCCAGAATTTTTTGGCCGATGGCTGCGGCAAATGCATCAACTTCCTTTAGCAGAGAAACCCTGACGCTTTCGGCATCTTTTGAAATTTTATTACGCATCTGAACAAGCTCTTCCTGGGCTTTTTTGTTTATTTTTTCAATTAATTGTTTCTCTTCGTTCTGAGCGGAGAGTAACAGGGCTTCTTTCTCTTTTTGTCCTTTTGCTCTGGCTTCTTTGATTCCGGAAGCGTAAGCTTCTTCTTTTTCTTTTGAATTTTTTTCGAAATTTTCAATACTCTGCTCAAGGCCGGCTATTTTTTCTTTTCTTTGTAAAAGAATTTTGCGGATTGGTTTGTAGAGGACAACATTCATCGCCCAGATCAGGAAGAGAAAATTGATTATCTGTATAAAAACAGATTTATCAACATTAATCATATAAAACCCTCCATCGCAGAAATTAGATGCAACATTATAATAATGATGGGTAAAATCTGGCGGTCTATAACACCAGTATCAGCAACTTGTCAAAGGTTTTTTACAAATATTTTATACTTCATAATTACGATTGGTTAAGCATCTTTGCCCGTAAATTTTTGGTCGGTATGAAGACTTCATAATAAATCTTATTATTCGAACATGAATCTTCTCATGCTTATATTCAGAAGAATGCCGATGCTTGCAAGAGTTGTAATGATTGAAGATCCCCCGTAACTTATGAACGGAAGAGTAACGCCTACAACAGGCATCAACCCCATAGCCATTCCGGTATTGATAACCACCTGCCACGATAACATTACTGATATGCCAAAAGACAAAATAGTCCCGAAAGGATCCCTGCATCCGTGTGTTATCTTAAGGCTCCAGATTATAAGCATAAAAAAAACAAGAAGGAGAACCAGCGAACCGATAAAACCCCACTCCTCAGCGAGAACGGAAAAAATAAAATCCGTATGCTGTTCCGGCAGAAAAGAAAGAGCACTTTGAGTGCCTTTAAGGAACCCTTTGCCGGAGATCATGCCGGAACCGATCGCAATTTTCGACTGTATAATGTGATATCCTGCACCAAGAGGATCGTGTTCGGGATTTATGAATGTCATTATCCTTTGCTTCTGGTAATCTTTGAGCAAAAACCAGACCAACGGAATGACAATTACACCGGTCGATATGAGATAAATAAATGCTTTTCTTTCAATTTTTATAAAAACCGACATTGATGCCGCTATGAGGAAAATAAGCATGGCCGTACCCAGGTCCGGCTGCAGCATAATCAATACAAAAGGCAAGCTACTTAATAAAAATGGAGTTATCAGACCACTCAGCGACAAGCCTTTAATGTTCGCCGTTTTTGAATAATACCGGGCAAGCGCAATAATGACCGCTATCTTGGCGAACTCGGAGGGCTGAAATGAAAAAGGGCCAACCATCAGCCAGCGCCTTGACCCTCCGACATATTTTCCGAAAAACAGAACCATCACCAGAAGTAAAATACACATTCCGTATATAACAAGAGCCCATCTGTCCAACGCTTTGTAATTAAACAAGAAAGATATGATCATCATCCCGAAGCCTGTGCAGTACCAGACGATTTGCTTCAGATAGAGAGCATCCTGCACGTTTGATTTTCCGGCAGTAACAGCGCTGTAGAGAGTCATAATACCCATAAGCGAAAGAACTAATGTAAGGCCAAGTAATCCCCAGTCAAAATTCTGGATAAGTCTGCGGTCTATCATTTTGTATTCAAAAGTCCTGTTTGTATTTTTTATGACCGTTAAAATTAACTACACAGGTTGTTCAGACTGTAAGCGGTTAGACTGTAGGTTTTTAGCTAACAGCCTACAGTCTAACAGCCCACAGCCTTTCCACCCGGGCAGTTACCCTGAATAAAGCCAGAGACATCAGTATTCATCATAAACAATATTCTGATCTGCAGTTACACCGGCATTATCACTATTCTCGCTTTCAGGATTCAAATAGCATTTTATGAGTTCCCTTGCAATCGGCGCAGCAGCACTCGATCCGTGTTCACCGTGTTCAATAATTACTGATATGGCAATTTTTGGGTCGGAGGAAGGAGCGTAAGAGACAAACCATGCATGAGGTCTTAAATGCTGAGGCGCTCTTTTCTTTTCGTCATCCCCTTTCTTTCTTCCAACAACCTGAGCTGTCCCCGTTTTACCTGACACTTCAATCCCTCCGCCGGGCCTGGCGATCCATGCTGTGCCGTAATTCTTATTAACTACTTCCCACAAACCTTTCCTTACAATATCAATCGTGTTACGGCTTACAGGAAGATCTCCAAGTATTTCAGATTTGCTCTCGATAATAAGCCGGCCTTCGGGCGTCTCGATTCTTTTCATGACAGTCGGCCTGATTCTTTTCCCCCCGTTCGCAACTGAGGATGTCAATACAAGCATCTGAATTGGGGTAGTCAGATTATAACCCTGCCCTATAACCGCAGAAAGAGTCTCTCCGCTGCTCCAGGCAGTCCCGAAACGCTTCTTCTTCCATATTGCCGATGGTATCAAACCTGCGCCCTCATGCTCCAATCCGATACCGGTCGGAGCGCCAAGACCGCAGGCTTTCGCATACCATGCGAGCTTGTCTATATCAAGCCTCTGACCTACATTATAAAAGAAAACATCACAGGATTCGGCCAGCGCTCTGACGACACTAACCGATCCATGCCCTCCCTTTTTCCAGCACCTGAATTCCCGGTTGCCGTATCTTATATAACCGGGACAATAAAATGAAGTGTTTACATCTATCACCTTTTCTTCCAGGGCTGCAATTGCGGTCACAATCTTATAGGTCGAGGCAGGAGGATACTCTCCTTTAAGAGCCTTATTTTCCATCGGTCTGTTGGGCTGCGATATAAGGTTTTTCCATTCATCATGCGTCAGGCCGCATACAAATTCATTGGGGTCAAACGAGGGCCGGCTGGACATGGCTAAAATCTGACCGGAAGAAGGTTCCATTGCGACAACAGCGCCTGCTTTCCCATCCATAAGTTCCTCGGCCTTTTTTTGAAGACGCTGATCAATGGTCAGATAAATGTTGTTTCCTGCTTCAGCATCAATATTTTCAAGAATCCTGACCACCTGACCGGAAACATTCACTTCAACCTGCCGTCCACCGCGTTTTCCCACCAGATATCTTTCGAATGATTTTTCAATCCCGGATTTGCCGATAAAATCACCCGGTTTGTTTCTGATATATTTTTCATCTTTCAGTTCAACGGAATTAATTTCGCTTAAGTATCCTATGAGGTGGGCGGCGGTATTCCGGTACGGATAATATCTTTTAGGCTGAACATCAACAGAAACCCCGGGAAGATCATACTTATGGGCCTCGACAGCGGCAAGCGCATCTCTTCCGATATCCTGTTTCAGTAAAACCGGCCTGTAGGAAGATATGCCTTTTATGCTGTCGGCTTTTGATGTCAATTCTCCGGCCGGCACATTTATATATTGAGAGAGCTTTGCTATTGTCGATTCAACCGGTCTTGCATCATTTAATACTATGCTGAGATTAAACGACGGCCTGTTATCAACAAGCAAAATTCCGTTCCGATCGAAAATCAGTCCTCTCGGATATTCCACGCTCTGCAGGCGTATGCAGTTGTTTTCAGAAAGCCGCCTGAACTCCTCTCCCTCGATAACCTGAAGATAGAATAAACGCAGAAAAATAACAACGAAGGCAGCGGTAACAAAATACATAACTCCCGACAAACGATGCCTGAACCATTCGTTGTCCGTACTTCTTATAAACTTGCTCATTGCATTTTAAGAAAACATTTGAATGATTTATAATATTTGATGGTCCCCTCGGAAAACTTTGGACCGCCTGCGGCGGTTTAGACCATAAGGGCTATTTATCTGTTTGTATTCCGCTGATTCGAATCCATACGCCGGAACCGCATTAACCATGCCTGCTTTGCTGAACGGAATTCGGGTTAAACCATCCGCTCCAGGCATTATATGCGCGGTTAATAAACATGAGAAAAAAAGGTCCGGAAATAAAAGCCCATATGATCTGCACGAAGGTGTTTTCCGGCATGTTCCCGGGAAATTGCGAATCCTGATTAAAAAGTGTAAACGAACCTATGAAAACAAGATTTTCAAACAGCACCCCTGATGCAACGGCAAAAACCATAAATAATTTATTTCTTACATGGAAATATACCGAACCCCATCTTATCGTTGCGTACAGCCACAAATATACTGTCATATACAGACCGAAAGGTCCAATATACAGATTATCCATTATAATGCCGAGAAATAGAATTACCGGAATGCTCTCCCGCAAATTCCGGTAAAGCCCCAGATAAATTACTATAAGGAGAAAAAGGTCATAAAATCCGCTCAAAATACGGAAATAGTGAATTACCGTCGTCTGAATCAGTATCAAAACAAGACAAGTAAATGCATAAAAAATGTATTTCATTTATCTTCTGTAAAAATCCGGTTTGAAGGATTCATTAATATGAGGACTTCCTCCAGTTTTTCGAAATCAACGAAAGGCGTAACGCTTACTTCCCGGAACAGACCCGAATTCCCCTCAGCCATCTCGGCAACATATCCGATAAGTAATCCTTTGGGAAATACTCCATCCAGCCCTGAAGCAATAACCGAATCACCGATCTCTATGTCATGCCGCCTTAAAACATACTTGAAGATGCATTGATCTGAAGAGAGACCTTTAATGATTCCACGGGCTCTGTTTCGCTGTATAAGCGCATCTACAGCGCTGTTTTGATCAATAACCAATAAAACTTTAGAATAACGCTCTGTAATATCTATTACCTGGCCTACAACACCTTCCGGAATAATAACAGGCAGCCCTCTTTTAACGCCGTTCGCTTTTCCCTTGTCAATTATTATTGTTCTGTACCACGGGGAGGGATCTATGCCTATCACTTCGGCAGCAAGTACTTCATCAGGTATATTCTGACGGAAATCGAATAAGCTGCGCAGCCGGTTATTCGAAACCTCTATCTCATAATATTCATTCTTCTTTTGGATAAAATGACTGAGGCTTTTTTTAAGATTTTCATTCTCTTTTGCCGCCGACACAAGAAAAAAATAATGGCTCCATATGTTTTTTGCAAAACGGATCGTTTGTGTAAGGGCATCCTGAAACGGGGCTATAACGGTCAATGCAACCCGTCCGAGAGTATAAGAGGGATAATTTCGCTTGCCTGAAACGGAAAGCACAATGACATTGACAGCCACAAGGATTATTACCCCGACTATCATCATTGTCTTTCTTGAAAACATGAAATTAAGCTATTACAATTTTTTTAAGGATTTCGATGCTGTCCAGAGCTTTTCCCGCACCGAGCGCAACTGTTGATAAAGGATCTTCGGTGACCGTAATGGGAAGGCCGGTCTCTTCCCTCAACAGTTTATCGAGATTTTTCAACAACGCACCCCCTCCGGTTAAGACAATCCCGCGATCAACAATATCCGAAGCCAGTTCAGGAGGGGTATGTTCCAGCGCAATTTTAACTGTTTCAACAATTGCATCGATCTGCTCTGATATAGCAAGTTTTATTTCTTCCGAATCAATCGAAAGAATTTTCGGAATTCCGGATGCCAAGTCCCTGCCTTTGACCTCAATAGTTTCTATGTCTTCGGGATCCGGATAAGCGTTGCCTATGGCTGTTTTGATGATTTCAGCCGATCTTTCTCCTATCAGAAGATTATATTTTCTCTTTATGTATTGTATGATTGCAGCATCCATCTTGTCTCCGGCCACCCTGACGGATCTGCTGTAAACAATACCGGCAAGAGATATAACCGCAACTTCAGTTGTGCCTCCGCCGATATCAACAACCATGTTACAGATAGGTTCGGAGATGGGCAGGCCGGCACCTATTGCGGCAGCCATAGGTTCTTCAATAAGAAAGACCTCACGCGCTCCAGCCGATTCAGCAGATTCCTTCACGGCGCGCTTTTCAACCTGTGTAATTCCGGACGGTACAGCAATTATTATCCTCGGCCGCACAAAAGCTCTCCTGTTATGAACCTTGTGGATGAAATGGCGAAGCATCGCCTCTGTAACTTCAAAATCGGCGATAACGCCGTCCCGCATCGGGCGAACGGCAATGATATTTCCGGGTGTCCTTCCCAGCATGTTTTTTGCTTCAATTCCCACAGCAAGCACCCTGTTTTTCGATCTGTCATCCCCGCTCACGGCAACGACCGAAGGTTCATTTAAAACGATTCCCTTACCTCTGACGTAAATGAGTGTATTTGCAGTGCCAAGGTCAATAGCAAGATCACTTGAAAATGCACCTAATATTCCATCTAAAAAAAGATTCATGCTGCCTCAATATATATCAAGAAAAGATTATTTTTCAAATATCCCGGGAAAACATTACAGAAATATCATGTGAACCGCTACCAGAAATATATTTTCATTACAAGGGGAATCTATATTTTATATAAATATTTTTTCTTTGAAACAGGCCGTAATAAAACCGGCTTTACGGATTTTTTTTTGACAACCGTCAAATCTTTATGATTCCTCTTTCGGCAAGACTTTCCATTATGATATCATGCAACACCGGTCTGAATTCTCTTATTTTCACATTCTCCCTTGCAGGGTGAACACGATTGGTAAGCAATATAACGATTACGAGTTTATCGAGATCCATCCAGAATGAAGTTCCTGTAAAACCAAGATGTCCTGCACTGTTGCGGGAAAAATGAATTCCTGAGCTGGATCCGGTTAAAGAAGGGGCGTCAAAACCCAGAACGCGGCCTGCACCTTTCCTGCGCCTTAAAAAATGATTTGCCAGTTTACCATCAATTACAGTCCGTTTCGAAATTCCATGAAAAGAGAAAAGAAGCTCGGACAATAAAAGATTTACTTCACCGGCTGTACCAAAAAGGCCGGCATGTCCTTCGATTCCACCCATAACATATGCATTCTCATCATGCACAATCCCTTCAAGCATAATATTCCGCCAGGGACAGAATTCCGTTGCCGCAAATGATGGATTCAGCCCTTTCCGGTTTTTCCCCCTGTAATAAAGATCAACAAAAAATAAATTTTCAAGGCCGAGGGGTTTGTATATTTTGTCATATAAAAAATGGTCGATGCGGCTTCCGGAAACAGTTTCAATAACCCATCTTAAGAACATGTATCCCGGATCGCTGTATAAAACATTTTCACCAGGCCGGCATAACAGAGGCTCTTTAATCAGCAGATCCCTTAGTGCGGATTCTCTTTCATTTTCAGGCAGATCCCTAAGAGTTAAATAATATGGGCGGTAATCGGGAAGTCCCGAATCATGTAATAGCAGATTTAATATCCTGATTTCTCCTTTTTCAGTCTTCGCGAGCTGCGTGATGACCGATTTTAATTGATCTTCAACTTCAAGCATCCCTTCCTGAACAAGGTTCATTACGGCCAGTGTTGTTGCGAGCGGTTTTGTTAAAGAGGCTAGATCAAAAACCGTATTCTTTGTCATCTTTTTCCCTGAGAGCTTGTTTGCCAGCCCGTATGCATCAAAAAAGAGAATTTTGCCTTTAACTGAGACCAGCAGCACGGCGCCAGGAAAAACATTATCCGAGATGGCATCCGTCATGGTGCTGTTGATTTTTTCCATACCGCTCCACTTGGGTAATTAACCCGCAGTCCATGATCAATCGATCGCCGGCCACCTGAAAGAAAGAAGTTTGCCGCCTGCATCAAGATTTGCTTTGAGACCAAAAGGAATTGTAATGTTTTCCTTTCCATGCCCGGCGGCAAAACCTGAGAGGATGGGAATGTCGATATTTTCAAACAGACCGGTTATAATTTTATTTATCTCTTTTACAGATCCGCAGTCTGTGAACGAACCGAGCACCAGGCCCGAAATGCCTTTAAAACATCCTGCCATTTTCATATGGGTAAGCATTCTGTCTATCCTGTATACCGCCTCCCCTCTTTCTTCAATAAAAAGTATGCTGCCGCCAACATCCGGGAAATAGGGTGTGCCGGTAAGATGACACAACGTCGACAAATTGCCTCCCAGAATAATACCTGATCCGGTTCCCGGTTTTAAACTCGTTCCTTTTTTTGAGAAAATTTCAAAGTCGGTATGCGAAGTAAGAACTGAAAACATTGCTTGTCTGGTCCTTTGAGAGGCACCGCCAAGTTCGGTAGCCATGGGACCATGAAAAGATATCAGCCGGCATTTTTTAAAAAGAGCGGATAAAACAGCCGTAACATCACTATACCCGATAAATATTTTCGGATTATCCTGAATCTTCTTATAATCGAGAGCAGAAAGTATCTTAAGCGATCCGAACCCGCCTCTGGCGCATAAAATAGCTTTGATATTTTTATCTGAAAAGAGGTTGTTCAGTATTGAAGCTCTTTGATGATCGGTTCCGGCCAGATATCCGTTCCTGCTGAAAATGCCTTCAGGGATATAGACATTGAACCCCATGGATTTCAGCACATCAATTCCCTTCCGGAAATCTTTTAAATCGAAAGGGCTCGCCGGTGCGGCTATCCCGATTGTGCCGCCACGTTCAAGTTTCTCAGGAACAAGAATATTATTTTTCATATTCCGTTTATACATCTATTGACACGACCTGTTCAAAATGTTAGTTGAAAATTTCTGTCGTCGGGGCGTGGCGCAGCCTGGTAGCGCACTTGAATGGGGTTCAAGGGGTCGGAG
>CAZOEH010000076.1:0-3142 GCA_964578785.1 uncultured Desulfonema sp.
AATCTTAAAACGTATCAGTTATACCGGCTTCAGCAGAACTTTATAAATAATTTTACACATGAACTAAAAACCCCTGTAACTTCTTTGAAGCTATTCCTTGAGACTCTTTCAAAACACGAGCTTTCACGTGCAGAGCAGCTCAAATATATCGGATATATGATACAGGATGTTACCGGACTTTCTGAAAATATCGGGCGTATACTAGATCTTGCAAGGATTGAGAGCAAAAGCTTTAAGGGCGGTTTCGTTGAATCCGATCTTGTTGCGGTTGTCCGGTCTTTTTGTAAAACAAACGGGCATCTTTTCCCGGGATGCGAAATAAATGTTTATAATCCTTCAGAAAAATCAATTAATTATCCGATTAACGGCTATCTCTTTGATATGCTACTCATGAACCTTCTTACGAATGCGGTTAAGTATAATAATTCCAAGACGCCCAGGATCGATATTACTTTTAGCCTGAATAAAAAGAGTATACACTTAAAATTTGAAGACAACGGAATCGGAATTGAAAAGGCACAGATAAAGAAGATATTCAGAAAATTTTACCAGGTTGGCAAATATAAGGATATGACAGCAAGGGGAAGCGGTCTGGGCCTTCATCTTGTTCAGAACATAGCGCGTATACATAAAGGAAGAGTTGTCGCAGAAAGCAAGGGAAGCGGCAAAGGGACGGTTTTTACCCTTGTGTTACCGTTATAACTAAACAGAAAAATTTATTTATGAAAAATTCCGGGAAAAAGCGAATCCTTGTTATAGAAGATGATACTCATATTGCAGAAGGGCTTAAGCTGAATCTTTCCCTCCAGGGATATGATGTCATGATCGCAAAAGACGGGATTTCGGGTCTAACCGAATGGAAAGAATTGAGACCGCATCTCATAGTGCTGGATATAATGCTTCCGGGGATCGACGGATTATCAATTCTTCAGCATATCCGGCTTGAGGATGAGCGCATCCCTGTTCTGATTCTTTCGGCGAAAGCGGAAGCTCATGACAGGATAAAGGGCCTTTCATGCGGTGTAGACGATTATCTTTCCAAGCCCTTCAATCTTGAGGAGTTTCTCTTAAGAGTCGAACGCCTTCTGGTCAGGGCGTCCTGGTCATCGAAAGAGGAAAGGGCTGGTGCCGGAGAAATATTCTCCGGTGCATACCGTTTCGGTGATAATCTAATCGATTTTGAAAAATCCACGGCTATAAGCATAATCGGAAAAGTCACTCTCACGGAACAGGAAATGAAGCTTTTGAAACTTTTTATTGCAAACAGGGGGAAACCTCTTTCGCGAAGAAAACTCCTTGAGATAGGATGGGGATATACAGGCGCTGTAACAACCCGGACTGTGGATAATTTCATTGTCCGGTTCAGGAAATATTTCGAAAAAGATCCAAAAAAACCTGAATATTTTAAAAGCATCAGGTTAGTCGGTTATATTTTTGATCACGATTGACGTACTCGTAAAAAATCTATGTATAATTGTCTATAAAATTATTCTTGCATACAATCCGGTTTTTGGCTATTCAAAACCTCTTTAATGATGAGAGAAGAGGAAAATGGAATATAAGGTTTCAAAAATAAAGCAGGATCTTTCAATTGATGTTTCCGCAATTACAGACCTTATCGTGAAAACACAGAGGGAAAGCGGTGAAATTCCATGGAGTCCCGGCCAGAAAACCGATCCGTGGGATCATGTCGAGTCGGCAATGGGGCTGACGGCAGGCGGATGTTTTAAAGAGGCCCGGCTTGCGTTTGAATGGCTTGCGGGTATGCAGCTTCCTGACGGGAGCTGGTATTCATCATATATGAACGGTATTCCCGAAGATAAGACCCGTGATGCAAATATGTCTTCATATATCGCGGTAGGGGTTTTTCATTATTACCTTGCAACAGGCGATGCCGGTTTTCTGGATAGGATGTGGAAAACAGTGAAACACGCTATTGAATTTGCTGTCCGGCTGCAGGCTCCCGGGGGTGAAATATACTGGGCCATAAGTCCTGACGGCAAGATCGACCGGATGGCTTTGTTAACCGGATCAAGCTCAATATATATGAGCTTAAAATGCGCCATAGCCGTATCGCAGATACTTGGCCGTATAACCGCCGGCTGGACCGATGCGCTTTTAAAGCTTGAAAACGCAATCAGAAATAAACCTTATCTTTTTAACATGACAAAATCACGCTTTTCAATGGACTGGTTCTATCCTGTGCTGACCGGCGCAATAACCGGCATTGAAGCGCAGAAGCGGATAAGCAGATCATGGAAAAAATTTATAGTCAAAGGCCAGGGGATCAGATGTGTATCGGACGAACCGTGGGTGACGATTGCGGAAACCTGCGAACTCTCTCTTGCACTTTCAGCAATCGGAAATTTCAATCTATCACAAATTTTATTCGGGTGGGTCAGCGGCAAGAAATATGAAGACGGGTCATACTGGTGCGGCTTTACCGTGCCCGATATGATTATCTGGCCTGTAGAAAAAATCACGTGGACAAATGCCGTAGTTCTTCTTGCGGCTGATGCCATTTATAATCTTACTCCGGCCGGCCGGCTTTTTTGCCATGACGCCTGGGATCTGTCAGTTATTTCTCCTCCGGATGCAGGATTAAAAGATAATAATATATGCAGGCTTGCCGGTTCCGGGCACAAACCTGATATTCTGCATATATAATTGTGTATCACATCCAAAAGAGTCGGTTAACCTATAAGGATTCAAGTGACCGGAAAAGTGAGCGCATTTTCCGATGCTTGCGCCGGGAAGCTTTAATCCTAGAGGATAGATGCAAAGATTATTATACGGGGCCCCGGGCCATATAAATAGCGCAAGCCTGAACCCCTTTCTCTCAACTAATCCGTCTTTTGAGGTTGATCCCGCTTGATAAAAGACCACAGGCCATATTTTGTTAAAAAAGCTTATCTCAAGTTCCAGAAATTTTATGCCGCCCGTTTTTTGAAACCGCATTTTAAGTCTCTTGGGAAAGGGTTCCATTTTATGAAACCCTGGCATGTTGAGGTTTTCGGATCTTCGATAGAACTCGGCGATTACGCAACAGTGATAGCCGCCCCTGACAAAAAGATAAGGCTCTCCGTCTGGTCTGAAAAGAAGGATATGGGGCGGATCGGAATAGGCAGCTTTTGCCTCATAT
>CAZOEH010000076.1:3152-10471 GCA_964578785.1 uncultured Desulfonema sp.
TAGCGGTGCATATATCACCGATTCAGACTGGCATGATATATATGACAGGGTTTCAACGGGTAAAAGCAGACCTGTAATAATCGAAAATAATGTCTGGATAGGAGACAGTGCGATCGTATGCAAGGGAGTCGTTATCGGTGAAAACAGCATAATAGGGGCAGGTTCTGTTGTAGTAAATGATATTCCGCAAATGTTATTGCGGCAGGTAACCCGGCGAAAATCGTCAGGCATCTTGATGCAAACGAAAAAATAAATACAAGAAAGAGTTTTTTTTCAGACCCGGCCCTTCTTTCAATATATTTTGATGCAATGGACAGAGATGTTCTTGGAAAAAATACTTTTTTTCACTGGCTTCGTTATCTCTTATTCCCCCGGGAAGGCGACTAGCCTGTCATTCAAAAATAACCGTAACATTGAAATTCCTTAACCGGCATATGGAACCGTATCGAAATAGGCAGAAATGTAATGGTTATCTCGTAACGGTTCCTATCCACGCTGATTTTTTATGAAACCATCAAATTTAAAAACAATAAAAATTATTCCGCCTGAAAGAGCAAAAAGACTGCTCGAAGCAAAAAGGGCTGCCGATCCCGCCTTCTCATAAATAAATCCGCTTACGAAAAAACCTGCCATGAGCCCAAGCCCGTAGGTGACAGCATTATTTAAAGACTGTCCAAGGGTTTTTGTTTCACCTGATGTCATGGAATCAATATATAGAATGCTCGATACATGAAACGCCCCGTATGTAACAGCATGGAAAGTCTGAGACAGAAGAATGAGCGCAGGGGATTTTACTGCTGAAAGCGTCAGCCATCTCGCAACAGCCGAAATGAATGAAAAAATAATAACGTTTTCTATTGAGAAACGTTTAAAAATTCTGTCTGAATTTACCATTACAAGGATTTCGGCAATTGAAGCTATAGCCCAGGCGGCTCCGATGAATGTCCGCCCGTATCCGATGTTTTCAAGGTGTATCGAGAAAAATCCATAATACGCCCCGTGACTGACAAGCATTAAAAAAGCGCTTGAAAGAAAAAGGATGACCTGTCGTTTCTTCAATAACGCTCCGGCTTCGCGTAAAAACGGTTTGTTGTTTCCTGGTTTTATATCGGGGATTTTTATTGCAAAGAGGGCATGGATAACGGAACCGGCCAGAATAAGCGGGAGAATTATTCCGACAGGATAGATGTCAAGAATCTTTCCCAGGAGGAAAACGGTAATAATAAAGGAAACGGTACCCCATGCCCTGATGGTGCCGTAGCTCTTTTTTTTATTTCCTAGAATATCTATCGTAAAGGCTTCAAGGAAAGATATGATCGGGGAGTAGAAAATTGTATAGCAGACTGTAATTAAAAGCATCATCCGGAAGTCGGAAGTAAAAAGATAAAAAAACCAGATAACCGCGCTTAATAAATGGCATGAGAGATATATCGGTTTTCTTACGTTAAAGTGATCGGCAAGGGCTCCGAAAAAAAGAGGAGACAATACCATTACCGCCGATCTAGCAGATGATAACACACCTATCTGAAAACCTGTAAAACCCAGCTTGTAACAATAGAGGTTAAAATAGGGTAGAAATATCCCCATAACGCCGAAGTAAAGAAAGTACTGGGACGCAAGGATTGCTTTGACGGATACCGGTGCTTTATTCATAAGCATATATTATCTGATTCAGCGCCAAACAGCAATTGGAATGTAAAATCCGGATCGTATCCAAAAGAGCTGGTTATCGTGTCCGGATTCAAGGGCCAATGGTTCAAGAATCCCGGTTACCTGAAAAACAAACGCATTCTTCCCGCATTGCCGCGGAAAAAATATCAGTTTAAGAATTATAAAGAAATGAAAGTTTGATTATCCCGGGAAAAGTAATATTCGAACTTTTTTGAGATTTTCCGGGAACATAATATATCGTGGAGAAGCCTCATATTTCTGTGAAAAGAGGACCCTTCAATTACGGATCCTCTTTTACAGTGATTTAATCTTATTCTATGTTGACGGAAATCTGTTTCGGCTTTTTCTCATCAGGTTTCGGAATTTCAATTTTGAGTACGCCGTCTTTGAAGTTGGCCTTAACCTTATCCGAACTGAAGGCATCCGGCAGAGTAAATGACCTTTGGAATGTTCCGAAGCATCTTTCCTTCCGGTAGTAGTTCTCTTCCTTTACTTCATTGTTGATTGACCTTTCACCCTTCAGTGTAATTATATTATCTTTGATTTCAACGGTAACGTCCTTCTTCTCCACTCCGGGAAGTTCTGCATTTATGACAATATTATCAGCATTGTCATAAATATCAACCGCAGGTTTCCAGGCACAAAGATTAATTTCGTCTTCGTTATCCCTTGAACGCAATGTAGCGTCCTCGAAGATGCGGTTTATACGGTCCTGAAGTGTTGCCATGCCTCTGAATGGATCAAATCTTACCAGTGTCATAATAACACCACCCTTTCATTTTTTTATTTATGTAATCTTATCAACCCGCATGTCTTTTTTTCCAAAAAAAAGTTAATCATATGTTTTTTCTTGTCAAGATCAATAATATTTTTTATGTATAGTGCTGATTTAAAAAGAAATGATTACATAATGATTGCCATGATTATAATAAGATGTTAATCTTGTCACAAATAAATAATTGTCGATTCCCGCAGCTTGAAAGCGGAGAATATGCTTGCTGTGCAGGTCAGCAAAGCAATAAAGCTATATAAACCAGGAGACCGACATGGACTATATCAAGATACGATTCGGCAATGATTTCGGAACGACCGATTCCGGATATGAAAAATCCATCGAAGACATGTTCAGATCGATAAACCCTATGTTTTCTTTTTCCGAACGGGCATGGCGCCCGCAGATGGATATTTATGAAACGCCGGAGGAGGTTATTGTTCTTGCCGAGGTAGCCGGTATCGACAAGGAGAATCTTGAAGTTGAAATAAGCAGCAGGGCGATAAGGATCAGAGGAAACCGTGAAGAAATGACCCGTGTCGAAAACGCAACATACCGGCTTGCAGAGATACAGTACGGAACATTCGAGCGGATACTTTACCTCCCTTCTCCTATTGACA
This sequence comes from uncultured Desulfonema sp., assembly GCA_964578785.1. GTDB lineage: Bacteria > Desulfobacterota > Desulfobacteria > Desulfobacterales > RPRI01 > RPRI01. The sequence continues at coordinate 6,216 of CAZOEH010000076.1, forward strand.
CGGACATGGTTTCAGCCTCTTATCTGAATGGTTTTCTGCAGATACATCTTGCTAAAATACCATCCTATAAAACCAGGAAAATAACGATTACGGACGGATGATCCCGGCAGATCTTTATAATTATTCAGAATCCCGGATTATTCTTTTTGCGTATTAAAACTTCGTATTCAGCAGTTTGGAGGTATCAATGGCGCAGCAGCAATCACAGACCGAATTGGGCATAGAGAAGCTCCCGGAAATCCTTCCTATTCTTCCTTTGTTCGATTCCTCGCTTTATCCGAAGATGGTATTACCCCTTGTAGTAATGCAGGGAGCATCGGTGCAGCTTGTTGATGAGGCAATGTCAAAAGACCGGATTGTCGGACTGCTTGCATCAAAAAAGCCGAGTGGCGGAGCTGAGGATCCGAGAGAGGATCTGCACTCTGTCGGTACAAGCGCTTTGATTTTACGGATGGCGAAGTCGGATGATAATAACGCGCAGCTTCTCGTTCAGGGGCTCGGAAGATTCAGGGTTCTGGAATATATTACCGGTAAACCATATCTGCAGGCCCGTGTTGAATATATAAAAGATAAAGAGGCGAAAGGAAAGGAAACCGAAGCGCTTGTTTCAAACCTGTTAACTCTCTTTGCAAAAATAGTTGAGCTTACCCCCGGCCTTCCGAAGGATATGGCAAACATGGCAAAATCGATACAGGAACCGGGAATTCTGGCCGACATGGTTGCCTCGATCATTAACAGTTCTCCTGAGGAAAAGCAGAAAATTCTTGAAATGGATGATGTCAGGAAGAGATTAAAAGAGATTACAAAGCAGGCCAACCATCATATGGAAATACTCGCGCTTGGAAATAAAATACAATCCCAGGTCAAGGGAGATATGGATAAGAGTCAGCGTGAATATTATCTGCGCCAGCAGTTGAAAGCCATCAGAGAGGAGCTAGGCGAAAAGGAAGATACGGCGGTTGAAGTTGACGATTACAGGGCAAAGATAAAAGAGAAGAACCTCCCGCCGGAAGCGCTTAAGGAAGCGGAGCGGGAACTGAACCGTCTTTCCCGCATGCATCCGTCTTCTGCTGAATATACTGTAGCATCGACATACCTCGACTGGCTTACAACTCTTCCCTGGAATGAAAGCACAAAGGATAATCTTGATATTAAAAAGGCAAGAAAAGTATTGGATGATGATCATTTCGGACTTGATAAGGCAAAGAAGCGGATCATCGAATTTCTTGCGGTGCGAAAACTGAAGCCTGAATCCAAAGGACCGATACTTTGCTTTGCGGGACCTCCGGGAACCGGTAAAACTTCCCTCGGCCAATCCATAGCCCGCGCCCTGGGAAGGAAGTTCATACGCATTTCTCTCGGAGGCGTCCATGATGAGGCGGAAATCAGGGGCCACAGGCGCACATATGTCGGCGCCCTTCCCGGCCGCATTATTCAGGGAATAAGAAGCGCAGGGTCGAATAATCCGGTTTTCATGCTTGATGAAATAGATAAGGTTGGAAGCGATTTCCGCGGAGATCCTTCATCGGCTCTTCTCGAGGTGCTTGATCCTGAGCAGAATTATTCATTTTCGGACCACTACCTCGATGTTTCATTTGACCTTTCAAAGGTGATGTTCATTACAACGGCAAATGTACTTCATACTATTCCGCCTGCTTTAAGGGACAGAATGGAGGTACTGGAACTTCTGGGATACACGGAAGATGAGAAGGTAAAGATAGCCGGACGGTACCTTGTCCCCCGCCAGCGTAAAGCGCACGGCCTCAAGGCGGACCAGATAGTATTTACCAATGGAGCGGTAAGGCGCATTATTACCGGCTACACCCGTGAAGCCGGATTAAGAAATCTCGAAAGAGAAATCGCTACCATATGCAGGGGCGTGGCAACGAAGGTAGCTGAAGGCAGTGCAGGAAGTGTTGAAATAAAAGTTCAGAACATAGCGAAATATCTCGGGCCTGAACGAATATATCCGGAAGTTCTGGCAAGAACATCCGTCCCGGGTGTTGCTATCGGACTTGCCTGGACCCAGACAGGCGGCGATATTCTTTTTGTTGAAGCTACCGCCATGAAAGGGAAAAAAGGACTAACCCTTACCGGACAGCTCGGAGACGTTATGAAGGAATCCGCAACCGCAGCCCTGAGCTTTATAAGAACAAATGCCGTCTCTTTGGGTATTGAGGAAGAATATTTTGAAAATCATGAAATACACATACATGTTCCGGCAGGAGCAATCCCGAAAGATGGTCCTTCGGCCGGTGTGACAATGCTGACCGCCTTATATTCACTCCTGAAAAACAAACCGATAGAAAAATATCTTGCCATGACGGGTGAGATTACTCTGAGAGGACAGGTGCTTCCCGTCGGAGGCATAAAAGAGAAGGTGCTTGCCGCACATAATATCGGTATAAAAATTCTTGTTTTGCCGAAGTGGAATGAAAGGGACCTCGAGGAGATACCCAAAAAGGTGCAGAAGGATATAAAATTTTATTTTGTGGAAAAGATGCTGGATGTTCTGAAAATTGCTGTCGATAAAAATGATAAATGACGGCTTCTTAAAAAGTCATTCTGCTTTGTTGCGCTTCATCTTTCGTCATTGCAGCGTACTAAAATGTACGCTTCATTCTTCAAGATTTGCGCGCCTTGCACAATGAGCTTTTTAATTTGCCATCTGGATTTTGACTTTTATGAGTTTATCAAAAATCAGATGAAATTTGAGGCAGGTTTAATTTTCAAAAAATATTTTCCGGTATGGATCATCCTTCTTTTCATCTTGTGCGGCTGTTCCGCCGGAAGGCCGCCTTCACCTGTTTCCCGCCCCGCCCCCGGATATCCGAAACCTTACCAGGTTTTTGGGAAATGGTATCAGCCTGTTCCCGATTCAAAGGGTTTTAGCGAACGCGGGCTCGCATCCTGGTATGGAAAGGATTTTCACGGCAAAAAGACCGCAAACGGCGAAATTTACGATATGCATGAAATGACGGCCGCCCATAAGACTCTTCCTCTCGGCACATATGTGAAGGTATTTAACCTTGATAATGACAGAGAGACCGAGGTCAGGATCAACGACAGGGGGCCCTTTGTGAGAGGGAGAATAATCGACCTTTCCTATGAAGCGGCAAGAAGGATCGGAGTGGTCGGCCCCGGCACGGCCTCTGTAGAGATAAACGCAATAGGCCAGGAGGTTAAATCAGGTACGGATAAGGTTGTTCCCGTAGATTATAATACCGGCAATTTCACATTCCAGGTCGGGGCTTTTATCGATAAAACAAACGCAGAAAGGCTCAGGAATAAACTTGATGAAAAATATCAGAATGCGCACATAACGGTTTATGACAGCGGGGACAGAACTTACTACAGGGTCAGAGTCGGAGAATGCCGGGATCTTTCCAGGGCGTCCGAATATGAAGATGCTCTGAGAAAAGACGGATATACAGATGTCTTTACTGTTGCGGAATAGACAGGTGGCGACGAAGATCGATTCATTCTTCCTGGATTAAGCGCCTCTATTCGCCTGCCAGACACTCATCAATCTATACCTGAGGATTGTGCCGGATCTCAAAAGAAACTGGCTCTTCACTGGAAAACCGCATAAATTCCCAACCAGCGGGTCAAGCCCGCCGCGAAAAGCACGCGGCTTACCCGCGCTTTATGATGTAATTACAAATTGATATAAAATCGCACTCCCCTCAATATCGGCCTTCAACTTTTCATATAATATCTATTGACCGCTATACCGGCTTCCGGTATAATGGGCATAAATTCCTTCAGGATGCAAAATGGCTATTAGAAATTTCAAAACCAAAGGAACCGATGACATAAATTATGGCAGAGCCACCAGGGAAGCTTTCCGAACGCTTCCGAAGGAGTTGCACCGGAAGGCCCAAATAAAACTTGCTCGTTTGGGGGCTTTAACGTCAATGCAGGATTTACAGGAAATACGGGGAAATCGTTTCGAAAAACTGAAAGGGAAAAGACAAGGTCAATATAGCATACGAATAAATGATCAATACCGGATTTGTTTTAAATGGGAAAAAGAAAACGCGGTAGATGTCGAGATTGTCGACTACCATTAAAAATATAAAGGAGCCACAAAAATGAATCAAATACATCACACCCCTGTACATCCCGGTGAAGTGCTAAAGGATGAGCTTGAAGAGATTGGTCTTACTCAATCAGCTCTTGCAAAACATATCGTTGTGTTACCTAAAACAATCAATGAAATCTGCCGTGGCAGGAGAGGCATAAGTGCAGAAATG
>CAZOEH010000077.1:0-10449 GCA_964578785.1 uncultured Desulfonema sp.
CCGGCCTTTGCCGGCAGAGGATATCCCGGCGATTTTGGCGAAAGGATATCTATAGACAATAAAGGCGAGTGTTTTCGCTGCCATTGAAGATGAATTCCTCCTTTGAAGCATTGAGGACCATGGATTCTGCCACACTATTAGATACTACAATTCAACTGGTAATCTTCAATACCTTTCTCTCATCTCCTGTGTTGATAAGTAGGTGAAAGACTCAATTTGAACTTGGTACATAATATAGGTTAAGGTCAAGAAGCACAAAGTTCAACTCCGGTAGTTTCATGGAATTCGGAGGGTAATCATGATTGATATCTTAACGCTGCCTTTTTATATCCTCTTTTTCTTTTTCATGGTTTTTGCAGTGCTTCAATATTTTTCGATGATCATTGCATTCATATTCATAGGTCTAATTGTGATGTTTCTTCCGAAATAAATGATACCGCCCGCAAAGAGGTTTTCAGGTCTGAGATTCCACTATTTTGATTTCTTCTTCGGTTAAATCATAAAGTTTATAAACTAGCTGATCGATCTGCCTGTCGGTTGATTCGATTTGCCGTATCAACATCTTTTTTCCTGCTGTGTTTTGGATTTTGTCGTCTGCTTAATTAAAATAAACTCGCGGCGCACCTGTGTTTCATTGTAGGAACCTTTTCTGTAAGCTTCCAGATTATAATCGAAAGTCTCGATTAATTTTTGAATTCTGTCAGGTGCGTTCATATCGCAAAATTCGCTTTTCTATAAAATTTATTTCCCGTGTTTATGCCACATCGCATTGACCGGTAAAGCAAAAAACTCCGGTCCAAACGGGACACTCTCCGATCCTGTATAAAGAACAATACCCCGATGAAAACTCTTGCCTGTTGCTTCCGCGAGCGCACGAAGCCCTTTGAAATCCTGCGCTGTGACCGAAGAGCTCGCCTTAACCTCGATCCCCACTATTTTCCCTGACCGGTTTTCAAGCACAATATCCGCTTCCTGGCCTGCCTGTGTGCGAAAGTGTAACAACTGCGGCTTTACGTCACTCCAGGTTATCTGTTTTTTCAATTCCATGATAACGAAATTTTCAAGTAAAGGGCCTGTAAAACCGCGCGCAGCCATCTGCTCACTGTTTGCGCCGAGAAGGTGCGACATGAGTCCGGTATCGCTCATTACCAGCTTAGGGGTCTTGACTAAACGTTTTCCAAGATTACCCGACCATGCCGGCAGATGCTGGATAAAGAATGTAGCCTCAAGGAGCGTCATATAACGTTTAAGTGTGCTTTGCGGAATGGCAAGAGTGCGGGAAAGCTCCGAAAAATTGAGGAGCGCCGGAGTGCGCGAAGCAATGATTGCAAGCAGCCTCGGCAGACTGGTCAGCCCTTCGATATTTGCAAGGTCGCGGATATCTCTCTGGAGTATCGTAGTAATATAGGATTCGTACCAAGCCCGGCGCCGGTCATTTTTAATCCTGCTTACTGCTTCGGGATATCCTCCACTGATTATTCTGGCCTGGAGTGACGCAGAGGACTCCTTCTGTATAGCGTCCGTCTGAAGTTTCGTTTTAAATAAAGCATCCACAAAAGTTTCTCTGATTCCTTCAAGTTCACCCTGGGAAAACGGCCAAAGACTAAGAATTTCCATACGTCCGGCAAGGGATTCGGAGATGCGTGGAAGTAAAAGAACATTGGCAGACCCTGTGAGCAGAAACCTTCCGGGCGCCCGGTTACGGTCAACCTCGGCCTTGATGGCCGGAAATAGTTCCGGAGCCTTCTGCACTTCATCGATTACAACCGGACCGTCAAGTCCGGATAGAAAACCGGATGGATCATGCTTGATTGCGGCAAGAACCGTAGCCTCATCCAGAGAGATGTAACGGGCGGGATGGGAATTCCCGGCAATGGATTTTACAAGGGTGCTTTTGCCGGTCTGTCGGGCTCCGTTCAGAAGCAGCACAGGGGTATCGGATAGAGCATCGAGCATATGCTGAGTAATATTTCTATTTATCATGGCTGAATATTAACCACTAAATGGTTAAAAATCAACCACAAAATAAAGTGTGCCGGCGCAAGCCTGTATTTGCGGAAGATCATTACCGGGTTACCTGTCACAAACGATGCCGGGCATAGTATTTTTTAAACATAACCTGATCCGGCCTAAAAAGGTTATGAGTTATTTATAAAATCCATATCCGGAAAATAATAACCCATTGATGCGTCAGCTTTTTGAACTTCTCCCGTCAGAATAAAATGCTTGTATTTTTTCAGGAACATTGCTTTGTGAGCGATCAATGATCTGCCTGGGATGCTCCCAATAGATCTCTGACTTATGTGGGAATATGTAAAGTAGCCCATGTGAAGCATTATAAATACGCAAAGAAGAACCATAAGCTGTAGACGGATTTTCGGTCTCCAGGATATAAAGTCTATAAACTCCATTCTTATTGTAAGGAAACTCAAAAATGCCGCCATAGACGGGCAAAAATAACGCGGAAAGCCGTCGCCTAAATGCGGCGTAATGATAAAACCTGCAAACAATATAGTTGCCCATAAAAGAAGAATCATATGTGTAAAATGTGTGCTTAATAATTCCTTTAAGAATCTGCGCAGAATAAAAACCGACAGAATTAATATCGGTATAAAAGGCAACAGCCAGGGAATCCGATAAATAAAAGCGCGTATATAATTTCTGTGAGGTTCATAACCGAATGAATGAATCAGGTAAACACCCTGGACGTAATTAAAGGAATCGATGAATAAGTGGAACAGGGAGCCTGCCGCTGTCCCGAGCAGCGCTGAAACGGAGAGAAACCAGAAATGGAGGTATTTATGTGGTGCCGCTGAATACAACATCATGGTTCCCAGAACAGCCCCCATGAATGCAATCGCCCATTCATTCTTTCCCATGGCGGATAAGAAGCCGCATCCGAAAAGTATGGCGGTGCGTAAGGGGAGTGATTTCAAACGGGGAATAGTTGCCAGACCCAACGCGCAGAAAGTTGTTAAAAGCACGCCGATGTTGCCGTCATAGTAAGTCTGGAGCGCGCCCCCCACCAGGAGCGGACAGGTTCCCAAAAATCCTGTGAAAATAACGGGGAGACTGATTTCTTCCCACGTTTTTCGTCTGAACAGCCACGCGCCCATCAGTATCACCGGGAGCATTGAGATAACATAGGTTATATAAAAAGGCAGGCGTGCTTTCCGGGTCTTTTCTTCCATTGTCCATGAATCAAAGTCATCGGCATCGCTTAAAGAACGAAAAATTTTTGCTATCACCAGATAAGGCAAGATAGGGTGGCGGGGTCCTTCCCATTTGTCTACCCCTTTTTCTCTGCCGATCAGAAGTAAATCGCTGTCATTTTTAGGTTTGCTTTTTTCAGTGTTTACGGCAATGTACGCGAAATGCCCCTCTTCCATTATCAATATACCGGAAAGAAAAGGAACGGGCGTCAGCAAAATAAGCAACCAGAGAGCTGTGACATATATTTTACTCATAACGTTTATATTCCTGAACTGTAATCGATTTCGGTTCTACTCCAATTTAGATGGAGAAAGGGGTCAAGGATTCGAGGGTTCAAGCGGTTGTTTTATAAAGTTCTTTTAATCGCTTTTAGCATTCGAAAGACGATCCTCAATTTTGAATTGTTTATAAGGTGGTCAGCATAATCAATTCGTGAGTAAATTTCAATAGGACAACCGGATTATTTTACAGTTTATCAAAAGAAAAAATATTGATGTTTTAAGGTATTACGGTGTAGAAAGTTAAAAGATAAGATTGTTGCAATCTGCGGACACTCTACATGAAAATAACCACAGCAAGACGGATCAGCCAGGCTTTTTTCTTCATCATCACAGTCTGGTTCTGCGCGGTGACCGCCGCCGGAACCGAATGGTGGCAGCTTCGCGGCTGGCCGGTAAACTGGATAATAGAGCTCGATCCGCTGGCCGGCCTCGGAATTCTTCTCGCAACCCATTCGATATATTCAGGTCTTATCTGGTCTCTTGTTACAGTCGTCCTGACGATTATTTTCGGAAGATTTTTCTGCGGCTGGTTATGCCCTTTCGGAACGCTGCACCAGTTTACGGGATATGTCGCAAACAGGAAAAAATCCCCGGTACTGAAAGCCGGACAGAACAGATATAAAAGCGCCCAGAACCTTAAATACTTCTTCCTGATTTTTCTTCTGACCGCCGCCATGCCGGATCTTCTGATTTATATTTCCGGTTTCTCCGAGGATAAACCGGTCATCTTCTGGGTTTTTACCGCAATCGTCATCATCCTCTTGATCCTTCTTTCAATCCTTGTAATATTCAGTAAGCCGAAAAATATTATTATTTCGTTTATTCTCGCATCTGTATTCATCGCACTGCTGCCCACGCTGCCTCAAACGAGCCGCATTTTATCATCATCTCTTCAGACAGGCCTGCTTGATCCGATCCCTCTTTTTTACAGATCGGTGAATCTTATCTTCATTCCGATTTCAGACGGAACCTTTTTCCGTCTCTCTCCGTCTCCGCGGTTCTACGAAGGATCTTTTCTGATAGGAGCTATTTTTCTCTCCGCGGTATTGTTGAATTTATACATACCCAGATTTTACTGCAGATTCATATGCCCGCTCGGGGCCTTGTTCGGACTGCTCGGCCGGTATGCAATCTGGAGGATTGGAAAATCTGAAGACAAATGCCCGGACTGTCTTCTGTGCGAAAAAGACTGTGAAGGCGCGTGCACTCCTTCCTCAAAGATACGGACAGGGGAGTGCGTCCTGTGCATGAACTGCCTGCATTCGTGTCCGCATGATCTGACAGGATACAGGACGCAGGTATCCGCCTCCGGTGAAACAGTATCCCCGGATCTGACAAAAAGGAGACTCGCGGCAACATTACTGACCGGCATCCTCGCGGTTCCCGTGATCCGTTTAAACGGAAGCGCGGTTAAAACCCAAAGCCCGCAGCTTATAAGACCTCCGGGAGCTCTTGACGAGCCTGGTTTTCTTTCCCGCTGCATAAAATGCGGGCAGTGCATGAAAATCTGCCCAACCAACATAATTCAACCCGCGATAAGCGAAGCGGGCATCGAAGGATTCTTAAGCCCTGTGCTTGATTTTAGTATCGGCACAAGCGGCTGTCAGTTAAACTGCATCGCCTGCGGGCACATATGCCCGACATCCGCGATACGTCCGCTGAGTCTGGATGAAAAAACAGGTAAAAACAAGTTTGCTCCGGCAGGTCCGGTAAAAATCGGAACAGCCTTTGTTGATAAGGGGCGATGTCTTCCCTGGGCCATGGATAAACCCTGCATAGTGTGCCAGGAAAACTGCCCTGTCAGCCCCAAGGCGATCTCAACAAGCGGGTCTTTCGGCCTTTTCGCCGGGTCACTTGTTGTGAAAAATTCCGGGTTGCATGATATTGAATTCAAAGAGGCCGGATTTAAACCGGGGCTTTTATCGACAGGCGATTATTTTTACAGGGCGCAGGGTAAAGACAATAAACTTCGCCTTATCATAAGAAATTCGGAAAAAATGATAACCGTATCGCCTTCGCTTCCCCTGAAGCCGGCGCCGCAATCCGGAAGCCTTGCCGAAATTCATATACGACTGCAGAAACCTTTTGTTGATCCGGCAAAGTGTACCGGATGCGGAGTATGCGAGCATGAATGCCCTGTAAGATCAATACGGGCGATCCGGGTTACATCAGATAATGAATCAAGAAGTAAAACAGCAGCAATGATAATATAAAGAAGGGTTCAAGATATAGGGATCAGGGATCAGGGGTCAGGGGTCAGGGATCAGGGGTCAGGGATCAGGGATCAGGGGTCAGGGGTCAGGGATCAGGGATCAGTTGGAAAGGAGAAAAGAGATGGACAAAGATAAATCGGGGTTTTCGAGAAGAGATTTTTTGAAAACAGCGGGTGCTGCAGGAATAGGAACCATACTCCTGCCATATGATTCGCATGGTAAAATATCGGGAGAGCTTGCGCAAAATCCTGAGGAAAACGTAGTTCCGATGCGTCCTTTCGGCAAAACAGGCGAGAATGTCCCGATCCTCGGGCTCGGCGGTATGTTCGATATACCGTCAAATCAACTTCTTATGAAGCAGGCTGTAAAATGGGGTGTAACTTACTGGGATACTGCCGATTGTTACGAAGGCGGAAACAGCGAAAAGGGGATAGGGCTCTACTTTGAAAAATATCCCGGGGATAGAAAAAAGATTTTTCTCGTATCCAAATCGGACGCAAGGGATCCCGACGGCATGACCAGCCTTCTTTACCGTTCTCTCGAAAAAATGAAAACATCCTATATCGACCTCTATTTTGTTCACGGCATAAGCAGCATTGATGAACTCGACAATAATACAAAAGTATGGGCTGAAAAGGCAAAAGCATCCAAAAAGATCCGTTTTTTCGGTTTCAGCACTCACAGCAACATGGAAGAGTGCCTGATGGGAGCTGCGCGCCTCGGATGGATAGACGGTATAATGATGACTTACAATTTCAGGCTCATGCATTCGGACAGGATGAAAAGGGCGGTCGAGGCCTGTGAAAAAGCAGGAATCGGGTTGACCGCCATGAAGACGCAGGGCGGCGGCCAGGTCAAAACAAGCTCCGAAACCGAACTCCGGATGGCTGGAAGATTTATAAAAAACGGCTATACCGACAAACAGGCAAGACTCAAGGCCGTCTGGGAAAATCCTTACATTGCGAGCATTTGCTCCCAGATGCCGAACATAAGCATACTTATGTCGAATGTCGCAGCCGCCTTGGACAGAACCAGGCTTTCATCCGTTGATATTGATCTTTTCCGGCGTTATGCAGGCGAGACATCGGGTGCGTACTGCATGGGGTGCACAAATATATGCGAATCGGCTGTCGCCGGAGCCGCCCCGGTCGGCAATCTCATGCGCTGTCTCATGTATTCACGGAATTACAATGAACCCGGATGGGCAAAAGAGCTTTTCAATAAAATATCCGTTGCGGACAGAGAAAGAATCCTGAATCTCGATTTTTCCCCGGCTGAGCGGAAGTGCCCGCAGAAAATCGAGATAGGAAGGCTGATTAAAGAAGCCTGCTTCGAATTATCATAAAAAAATATTTCCAGTAAATCGCATTTATGATTTTTTTATTGAAAACCGGAATGTTTGAGTATATTTAGAAACTTCTGTTTTTATTATCGGGTTTTATTATCGGGGAGGCGCTTTTTTCTTGATTATATATTTAAGGGGATGTAAAAGAGCCGCTCCTTAAGATTTGGTTCAAATAAATATGATACAAAGGAGGGACAAAACATGTATGTGCCAAGATATATGTTTTTTACCAAAGGAGTTGGAGTAAACAAGGAAAAACTGTCTTCCTTTGAGAATGCTCTTCGTGAGGCGCGCATTGCGCACCTCAATATCGTTACAGTTTCATCCATATTCCCGCCGCACTGCAAGATAATTGATATAGAAACCGGGCTTGCCAAACTTGAACCGGGTGAAATAACACATTGCGTCATGGCCCGTGAACAGATAAAGGAGCCGGGACGAAGAATCAGCGCAAGCATCGGCCTTGCCCTGCCTGCCGAGCCCGGACGCTACGGGTATCTTTCCGAGCATCACGGTTTCGGGCAAACCGAACTGGAATCGGGCGAATACGCGGAAGATCTTGCCGCATCGATGCTTGCTAATACACTCGGCATAGAATTCGATCCGAACAAGGACTACGACGAACGGCGCGAGGTTTACAAAATGAGTGAGAAGATAGTCGAATCCCAGCACACGAGCCAGGGAGCTCTGGGCGCCGAAGGGAACCTCTGGACCACCGTCATCGCAGCCGCCATCTTTGTAAAATAAATTCGGGCATGTGACTTTTTACGGGTTTGTGAAGCTTGCCATGAATGAAAAGAAAATAATGAATTTCGGCGACAGTGAAGTTCCCTCACCGGGCCTCAAAGATGCCCGGATAGTTATATTGCCGCTTTGCTATGAAAACGCCCCTTCTTACGGCGCCGGCAGCCGGGAAGGCCCTCTCCACATTCTGAATGCGTCTGTCCAGATCGAGAGCATTGATGAGGAAACACTAACCGGCTGGGGAGCGGCAGGCATACATACCCTCACACCTCTTGCGCCGTCCGATGATCCTGAAAAAGCCGTGAATGAGATGAAAAAAGCGGCTGTTGCCGTCCTCAAACGGAAAAAGTTTCTCCTATCTCTCGGCGGCGACCATGCCATTTCAATCGGGCCGATAGCGGCGGCGGCTGAAATCCACCCGGATATCGGCGTCCTGCAGGTTGATGCCCATCTCGATCTGCGGAACAGTTGGAACGGAAGCAGGTATAACCATGCGTGCGTCATGCGCAGGGTCGCAGACGACATTAAGGTTCCGTTTGTCCAGGTTGGAATAAGATCTTTTTCTCCCGGTGAAGCCGGATACGTGAAGAGAAAGAAGCTGAAGCCTTTTTACGCTCACGATATCGATCCCCTGGACGATTCATGGATGGACAAAGCCGTGAGCTTACTTCCGGAAAAAGTATACATGACGATAGATCTCGACGGGCTCGACCCTTCAGTTGTTCCGGGAACCGGAACTCCCGAGCCGGGAGGCCTTTCATACAGACAGCTCGTCAAGCTGATAAAAGCCGTGGGAAAAGAAAAAACGGTGGTCGCCGCGGATATAAATGAGCTTGCCAAGATAGAGGGATCACAGGTATCCGAATACACCGCCGCCAAGATCGCGACCAAGATATTCATTCACTGTCTCCAGGCGCTCTACAGGTAATCCACCCATTTTAATCCGAACTTTCCTTCATCATCCGTTAAGATAAGATTGCCTTCGCCAATCTCGTATTTGAGAACCGGCAGTATCTCGTCGCTGGAATGCTTGACCGAACACGCCATTCTCTCCGCAAAAAGCGCGAGAGCCTCATCCGGAGAGGCAGCGGTTTCGCGATCTATAGGGCCTGTCTTTTCGGCCAGGTTTCCCATCATGAGATCATAAACGACTATTATCCTCTCTAAGTTTACAAGAGGCCAGGCCTCTTCTTCAGAAGCCTCGCCGTTTTTGATACGCTCCCTTATATAGCCGAGCCAGCCGTTGAACTTCTCTTCCCACTCGATTGCTATATCATCCAGCATCTTTCGTGTAACGGAAGATGTCTCGACTATCGCTCTGTTTGCATGATAATCCCGCCAGTCGTCTGAAAGGATCCTTATGTCAAATTTCTCTTTTTCTTCCCTGACTTCAGTTCCCGGAAAGGGTGCGAGAAGATGGAATCCATGACTTACGCCCATATCTTTAAGCATGTTTCCGAATTCAACGGTCTCTTTCAGTGTTTCGGGAGTTTCACCCGGTAGACCCAGTATGAAAGAAGCGTGAGGGCTTACTCCCGCCTCATTGCACATTTTAACCGCATCGGTAACCTGCTCGGGAGTGATTCCTTTTTTTATTCTTTTCAGGATCTCCCTGTTTCCGGATTCAATACCGAAGCTTACGGTATGGCATCCGGCTTCTCTCATACGGACCAAAACCTTTACTGAAACCGTGTCTACTCTCGCAAAAGAAGTCCATTTTATTTTAAGCCCTCTTTTTATTATCTCGTCGCACACCTTAAGGCAGTGATTCTCATTCGAAGTAAAAAGGTCGTCCGCAATATTTATCTGCCTGAAGCCGAAGGCCGCAAGATACTCCATCTCATCGACAACGTTTTGCGGATTCCTGTATCTTACTTTGGCGCCCACCATCTTCCTGCCAGCGCAGAATATGCATTTGAACGGACACCCGCGGCTGGTCGTCATGCTGACAGACATCCCGAGAGATCTGTATCTCCCGAGAGGAAGAAGATTTCTTGCAGGAAAGGGGAGGGAATCAACATCTATACGGGATTTTCCGGGTCCGTTATCAACTATGCCTGATTTTCCACGGAAGACGATACCCTCTATTCCGGAAACATCACCGCCCTTATCCACGGCTCCTGCAAGCTCGGCAATTGTCTCTTCTCCTTCGCCGAGGACGATAAAATCAAGCTCCGGGAACAATGACATTGTTTCCTTTGCGCAAAACGTCACATGGGGCCCTCCCATGACCGTAGTTATCGAAGGGTCGATGCTTTTTACGTCTCTGATCACGCCGATTGCATTGTCGAATGTCATAGTGACCGCTGTTGATCCGACAATATGCGGCGCAAAATCCTTCAAAACCGACTCCAGAAGCTGCCGGCTGTAAGGGAATACAACGAGATCGAGAATTTTAACCTCTATGCCTTCGCGCTCCAGAGCCGCTGCAATATATGCAAGCCCCAATGGCGGCGAAGGAGTTTCTGAAATGGAATAGTATGGATTTATTATTAAAAAACGCATGGACCACCCGCACAGACCTTTGTATAATACCCCCTTTTGCCCGATTTCTGCGTCAGGCTCAGAATTTTAATCCTCGAAATACTTCTATGTATTCCTGCGGTTAAAATTTTCGCCTTCCTTGAACTTGAGCAAAATTGGATGCTCTACA
>CAZOEH010000078.1:0-1465 GCA_964578785.1 uncultured Desulfonema sp.
GGAGTTTGCAATGGCGCTGCCGATACTTCAGGACCTGTCGGAAAAAGACCGTGATAATCCGCAGATTATGATTAATCATGCCATAGCAAGGATGGGGATGGGCGAACCCGGGATTGCTGTTTCACTGCTTGATGCGGCGCAGCAAATAACCGGTGTTCCTTCTTTCGAATTATATTTCCATAAAGCTGCGGCATTAAGCCAGCTCGGAAGGCTGGACGAGGCTAAGACGTTTTATGAAAAGGCCGGGAAGATAGATCCTGAAAACGGCCGGCTCCTCTTCAACATGGCCGTGCTTTACGACAAGATGAAGTTGTACGGCGAAGCCCTTCAACATTACCGGTTGTTTCTGGACCGGAAAGGCTGGTCGTCTGATAAGGAGAAAAAATCTGTGGATGACCGTGTTATGTTTTTGACCGGATTTGTCGAAAGGCAGAAAAACATGGTTCAGGATGGAAACGGAACAACATCAACCGGGGATAATGCAAGATGAAAAAGCGGCTCGGTGAAATAATAATGGATATGGGTATTATCGGAAACGACCAGCTCGACATGGCCCTTTCCGAATCCAAAAAGACAGGCAAAATGCTTGGGGATGTTCTGCTGCGGCTTGACTGGATAAGCGAGGAACAGGTGCAGATGGCTATAGCGGTTCAGAGCGGGGCAAAGATCATGGATACTTCAAAAGTGTCGATAGATTATGACCTGATTTCACGCATTCCCGAGGAGTTTGTCGCAGCCAACAACATTTTCCCTCTGGCGCAGGAGGAACAGACTTTAAAGATAGCCACTTCCAACCCGTTTGATGTGCTGGTCAGGGATAACCTCTCCCGGATTACAGGTTTCAGGGTCGAGTCTTACATTGCGCCGAAAGAATGGATCCGGAATTCAATTGAGCTGTATTACAAGACCGCAGCTATCATAGACGAAGAGATCGAAAAAATAACCATGTCGGGCGTTGTAGGCCAGCAATTCGATTATAACCAGAATATACAGCTTGCCGACCTGATCATAGAAAAGGGACGGGTGCTCAATGCCAGCGATATCCACATAGTGGGAGACACAAACCTGGTCAGGGTGTATTACCGTATCGACGGCGTACTGCATCAGAAATATCTTTTTCCGAAAAGATTTCAACAGGGCCTTGTCACGCGTTTCAAGATAATGGGTGACATGGATATCTCAAATCCGAATATTCCGCATGACGGCAGGATAAAATTTTCCGGGAAAGGAGGGGATATCAACATTCGCGTGTCGACTTTCCCGACGCATCTGGATGAAACGGTCGTGATGCGGCTTTTGATATACAGCGGCGTGGTGGGAAACACGGAAAGGCTCGGTTTTGAAAAGGAAGAACTGGATAAGTTTTTGAAGAGCATCAGGCGGCCTTACGGGCTCATACTGGTGACCGGCCCTACCGGCTCGGGCAAGACCACCACGCTTTATTCCGCCCTGATGACTATAAACA
>CAZOEH010000078.1:1475-2686 GCA_964578785.1 uncultured Desulfonema sp.
GTGGAGGATCCGATAGAGTATGTCATACCGACGATCCGTCAGACCGCCGTCAACCCGAAGGCAGGGCTCACATTCGGGAATGCTCTCCGTTCGGCCATGCGCCAGGATCCGGACATTATACTGGTGGGCGAGATCAGGGACCAGGAAACGGCGGAGCTTGCCATACGGGCGTCAATTACCGGGCACCTTGTTCTGTCGACACTGCATACCAATGACGCAGCTTCGGCCATAAACAGGTTGATAGACCTTGGAGTTAATAACAGTATGCTGGCTTCTTCAATAACGATGGTGGCCGCCCAGAGGCTTCTCCGGAAACTGTGCCAACGCTGCGCGGTTGCGGCGGCTGTAAAACCGGAAGAGAAGGAGATTTTTATAAGAAACGGTCTTGAACCGCCGGAAGAGACGTTAAAAGCAACAGGGTGCGATGCCTGCAATAAATCCGGTTACAGCGGCAGGATCGCCGTGTATGAAATAATCATGGTCAACAGGGAGATACAGGAAATGATCTTTTCAGGCGCGCCCCAGAGCGCTATAGAAGACGCGGCTGTAAAAGACGGCACCAGTTTCCTCCTGAAACAAGCTTTGAAAAAGGTCAATTCCCGGATGACCTCCCTGGAAGAGGTGCTGCGCGTGGTGGCGTATGCCTAAGTTTAAATACAGAGCGGTTGACGGTTCCGGCCGATTGCTCAAAGGCACTTCCCTTGCAGCAAATGATTCCGAAATGGAAAAAAAATTGCGGGAGGCAGGGCTGACACTGATTGACAGCCGTAAAGTCATCGAAGGAATAGTCTTCGGCAAATGGCTTTCCGGCAAAATCAAGCCCCGTGTAATAATTGAGTTTTATTACCGGCTTTCCCAGACTCTGGAGCTGGGCCTTCCTATCCTGTCGGCCCTGGAGGAGAATGAAAGAATCATTCCGTCCAAACCGATGAAAAAAATTGTCGGCGATGTGAAGATTTCTGTCGAAGCCGGCAACATGATGTATGAGGCGATGAGCCGTTTTCCCAAGGTTTTTCAGAAGCTAGACATGGGCATCATACGTATGGGCGAGCAGTCAGGGACGTTGCCGAAGAGCCTTAAAAGCCTTGCCGAATTTATGGAATGGAGGGAAGATATCCGCTCAACCATAAAGCGCGCTACTATCTATCCGTCATTTATCATTCTTTCGATAGCGGCAGTGATCGGAATGTGGGTGGGATATGTGCTGCCGC
>CAZOEH010000078.1:2696-10394 GCA_964578785.1 uncultured Desulfonema sp.
AATGGGGGTCGAACTCCCGGCCGTGACAAGGGCGGTTCTCGGCGTAAGCCTCTTCTTCCAGGAATACTGGATATATATTCTGACCGGCATCGGACTGACTGTTATTTTATTCCTTATGTTGCGGAAGACTAAAAGCGGAGTTGTCTTTCTCCAGAAGTACATGCTGAAGATTCCTATAGTAGGACATGTTGCAACGAATATAGCAATGGCCAGGCTGAGCCAGAATTTTGCGACGATGTACGCGGCAGGCGTGACGCTTCATAATATCTTCGAGATTTTGGCGGACAATGTTCTGGGGAACCGTTATCTTGAAGGACGGCTCGAAGTGGCTTACGGGGAAATCCAGCGGGGACGGTCCATTGCCGCCGGTTTTGAGGCGGCCGGAGGATTTCCGCCCCTGCTGCTCGGAGCAGTTCGTAACGGCGAGACAACCGGAACACTCGATGTCTCATTTGCCAGACTGGGAAACTATTATAACAACGAGGTAAAGCGGTCGGTTCAAACGATGGTAAACATGATAGAGCCGCTCTCCATATTGTTCCTGGGAGGCGTCTTCGGCCTTATAGCCCTGTCTATTCTGCTTCCGCTGTACGATGTAATGAGCCAGTTCAAATAGTGTTCCGGATTTAACGATCCGATCCTGAGAAATTCACGGCGCAGTCCCTGTCCCCGGCTGTGTCGGAGCCGGCGGCTGTAACAGCGTTTATTGACGCGGTCATGGTGGTGCAGGAAGCGTCTGACCCATAGCCTAGAACGGATCCCCCCGGTCCTATACTTGAAATGAGTGCGCCATTAGCAACCTGGCTGCAACCGCCAGCATTGGCCTTGAAATAATTGGGCGCACCAAGATCGTTCCATATCTCGTAGGCGCTGCACTTTAAAGCAGCGCAATCCGTTTTGGAATATAAATCATAGCCGCCGATATAAACTACCACATCATCAAAAGTATTTACAGGAAAGCTCCTTATGTAATTAGGCGTTCCTGTAATATTGTTCCCGCCGCCTGCGCCTGCGACAGCATCAAAAATTCCGCCAGCTCCATCGGCATCCGTGGGACCGCCGCTCACAAGAACGGACGCAACCGCAAAAGATCCGGGAGAACCCGAGTCAACCAGCAGCGGTCTATTCCCTGAAGCCGGATTCCAGGCGCTCAGCGTGTTACACGTTGTCCTTAGATCGGTTCTGAGATTTTCGGGGTTATCGCTGATTTCATATTTGACTCCCCGCTGATATGCATCATTCGGCGCGATATTCAGATTAATGAACGGCAATGAGCCGACACAAGGATTGGCGCACGCATCTTCCTGACCATCTCCATTCGTATCCGGTCGGGGAAGCCGGCCGTTGATATTGGCGAAACCAAGTATTGCCTCTTTGGCCTGCTGTAAATAGTCAGCGTTCTCATTTCTGGCTTTTCGTTCAGTCAGCACCTTCAAGATGGAGATGCCTCCGCCCGTCAACAAGCCTATAATTACCATGACGATGGCGATCTCGATTAGGGTAAAACCTTTATGTCCTGATGGTCTCATGATGTATATCTTTATCTGTCTTTAAAACACTCCGGCGCCATCAATTGTATGTGTGGCGCCGGAGTATTAAAAAATATCTTAAGAGTATGATCAGAACACTATGTAAAAGTTGGGGATGATGGTTCCGGCTGTATAGGGGGTCGCTGCGGCCCCTGTTGCAATTGAACCTGTCGTCGGGACGCCATCGTCGTACTTGACGTCAATCTCCTGGCATACCTCGGCCGGCAGGTTGGTATATTGGATACAATGTCTGGCATTTCCGGGACCGGGATCAACCCATGCCACCTGGGTTGTGCCGCCGAACGCGTTGGCTGGAAGGTTTGTGGTACCGTTGTATGTACCGGTGATCATATTTATAAGGGAAAGATCTCTCATGGCGCCGAATACTTCTGCGCCGGCGATCTGCCCGTTATTATTGCCGTTGATGGTGTCACCCGGGGGGAAGAGGGCGCTGTTTTCATCTCCCGGAAGCTGTCCGTACTTGTCAAAGAAAGTCATGACGGCAGCCCTCATTTCATCTGACTGTTTGACGACCCGCTTTACCTTGGCGTTGTTGATCATTTCCTGGCCCTTTAAAATACCTCCTATAAGAAGCCCGATGATAACCATGACTATGGCGATTTCAACCAGCGTAAAACCTTTCTGGTTGCTGTGTAATCTGAATTGTTGCATGTTATTCTCCTTCACTATTTGGTTTTCCTCTTGATTATTCTGAAATTGTCTAAGTCTATTATAAGACACTTACAGGAAAGATACAAGCAAAATGGTAATTGTTCAGGTTATTTAGGCTGAAGGCTGAAGGCTGTTAGGATTTATTGTGAGAATTTGTGATATCTCGAACGTTTCTCCTTCAGCCTAAATGCCTTAAGCCTATCCAATTTATTCCCCTGCTTTCGGGCCGATATTTTTGATATACGGTGTTATAAACATTACCAGTTCCCTGTTTTCATGAAGGTTCTGCATGTGCCTGAAAAAATTTTTAATATATGGTATACTGCTCAGCAACGGCAAACCCTCCTCATTGAGCTGCCGTATCTGGCTTATCAGTCCCGCCAGAACCACGGTGTTCCCCTCCCTGACCCGGACAGTTGTGGCAAGCTCCCGCAGGTCTATGATCGGGTTTGAAATGTTCTGGACGGAGGTTGCGCCTGTGGGGATCTCGACACGTTCCGTTCCCTGTATCCTTGTGATTGTGGGCACTATGTGAAGTGTAACGATGCCGTCTTTGGATATCTGCGGAGTAATTCCGAGCTGTAATCCCAGAATTGCCCGCTTGATGGTGGCTCCTATTGTAAGGACACCGGTCTCCTGGTTCCTGTCCACGCTCTCAATATCGCCATACGGAAACTGGTAACCCACAGTAAGGACAGCCGACTGGTTGTTCATAACTGAAATATGCGGATTGGAGATAACCGACACATCACCCTGAGTTTTTAAAAAATCAAGCACGGATATAAACTGAGATTGGCTCGACAGAAACAGACGGCTGCCGCTGTTAATGGTTATATCTAAAACATCGGGCAAATTTTTAGCAATATCTCCGCCGCCGGCAGCAGTAAAACCTACCGCCATTTTAGACCAGTCGAGGCCGTAACGGTTGTCATCGCTCAGGGTGACCTCAAGTATCCTGGCCTCAATAAAAACCTGCCGGTGCAGGGCCTCGGACAAAGAATCCAGAATCCTGACCATCGTTTCAATTTTAGCCGGTGTGTCCGCCATGTAAATGATGCCGGCATTAGGATCGATTCTTAAGATACCGTCTGAGGACTTGATTCCTTCAAGAGCGGCGGTAATGCCGCCCCATACGTTGGTGTTTTTAGCTTCCCTCTTTCCCGTAACCTGGTATTTGCCCTTAACGCCTGCTCCTTGAACACCGGAGGCAAGCATGTCACCGCCGACATCTATATCCGTTTCGCCCACCATGTCGAGGTAGTCCATCTGATAGATACGCTCCTCAAATCTTCGCACATGCAATGTCCCGTCCTGAACTTTCCATGCGTATCCGGCTCCTTTTTCTACAATCATATCGAGAGCTTCTTCTATTGTCACATTTTTCAGCCGGACGGTTATAAGCCTTGAGAGGTCAATATCCGAATCTACAGCAAGGTTCAGTTCTGATTCACCGACCACTGCGCTGACGGCAATTCCCAGGCTTACCTGTTCAAATACCAGAGAGAAAAGCCTCGGCTCTTTTACAAGATTTCTTGAAACCGGAACATATGTTTCCGAAAAGGGCGGCGGGCCTGGAGGCAGATGTGTCTTCTCTCTGTCAAGGATTTCAGACGGCCGTGCATTATTCAAATACTGAGTTGTTACCGGTTTGGGTTCCTGGATTGCACATCCGGTCAAAAGCAGCGTTATGCAAAGAGCCATTGCCGGTAAATATTTTAACTGGGTCGAAAAAAAACGCATGGTCACCTCGATTTGGCCTATGCGGCCGTCTAACTCCGATAAACGGGACTCTTTTCAGCGCCCCCTTGCAGGGCAGGAAAACACGGTACATTATCTCCTACTTGCTGATGGAAAAAAATACTTTGGGCGCCGGTATGAACCGGTTTTGTCCTTTCCCGGCAAGGGAAACCCCCGCAGCCGTTATATTTAATAAGGTAAAATTCATGATCTTGTCATTTTTATGCAGCCGTTTTCCTTCCATCAGCGCGATAAATTCAGTTTTGTTCCCGGCGCCTGTAACCTGTAAGATACCTGTCAGGCGCGGGAGCAACTCTTCTACGGGTTTTTCCGGCCTGTCTCCTGCGACAGGTTTATACACCTGCTGATTCACTTCAGATTTTGCAGGTGGATCAAGGCGGGCAACAATCTTCTCAATATCCGGTTTTCCCGACAGATTGTTTGATCCCGGTACGGTTGAATCGGTAAGCTGGTTCCATTTGGCGCTCGCAAGTTTCAGACCCTCTGACCATTCTGCTATCGGACGGCCGAAAAGGTCGGTCAGCATATAGGCGTTAACTACTATCGCAGCGATCCCAGCTATTATAAAGGCGTCTATGATCAGCCGTTTGTAAGCGCCACTCCGGGTCATATCTCTCCTGAAGATTCCTGTGCGATGTCGCCGTTTATAATTCTGTATCTGAAGAAATAAGAACCGGTTGTAACTGCCTTATTGGAAACAGGGTCGATGCTTATCCTCAGATTGACGGCCTTAAGGAAAGGCATCTCATTGTTAAGAGATTTAAACAATCTGAAAGCATCCGCAAAACTTCCTGTAAATGATATATCTACCGGCACCTGCCCATCTGAAGCTGTTATCGGTTGTTTGTTGATTATGACAGGAGGCAGGCTCAGGTCCGATGAAAGCTTTTTTGCATGGTTGTCGATTGTCAAAAGTCCTAAATCAACCGACTCTACGTCAAGAAAAAGACGGTTGCCTTCCGCAGTAATGCCGGCTGTGCTTTCCGAATGCTGCTTCCAGAACTGTTCATCCATCCTGAGCGTTTCTATCTCCTCTCTTGCGAGTTTCAGCCGCTTTATCTCAGATGCGTTATACAATGTAAGTAAGATAACAGCAGACCAGATAAATCCGGTCAAGACCCATTTGTTTCTCATGCTGTCCATCATTTCATATCCACCTTGACGTGAAACTTATATCCCTGTAGAGTCTGACTCTCCGCGCTTCCCTCCAGATCAAATCCGATATCCCCGATGACCGGAGAACGGGCCGGGTTCAGGTTGCTGGTCAGGCTTTCAACCATTTCAGAAAGGGTCGATTTTATGAGGTCGGGTCCATCGGCCTTTACAGTACCCTTGATTATGACCTGGGAAGGGGATTCAAAATTGAAGAGCAGCTCCCGGACTGTTACCTTTTCAGGCAGGCTGAGCGCTATGCCTGCAAGTATGTTCGCAGGGTCAGGCCTTTGTCTTTCATTCGTTACAAGATCGAGAATTTCGTTAAAATGCCCGACCGATCTGCGGTTGTCCGAAATATTTTTTGATAGGGATGCCGCTCCCGGCGAAATATGTCTATCAGACCAATAACTGAAATAAGCGGTTTCGGCGCAAAGCAGCAGGAGAGTGACCACGCCTGTAATAATCCCGGTAAGCTGAACGGTGTGCCAGAATTTTTCCATGACCACCACCCGGTGGCTTATGGCAGGTATGGTTGCCGAGTCGATATCCGCTGCTAAAAAGTTTGTCAAAGGTCCGGGCATCAGATTATTTTTGCCGGTATCCAATCCTTCATTCCCGTCTGTTCCGATACGTCGGACATTTTTTCCGATTCTCTCGGAAAGGCCTGTTTCATCAATATCTGCGGAAGGCACCAGATAGAATCTGCTGATTTCTGATTTGACTTTCTGGGAAAAGAGATAAAGGGACTGGCTGATTTCAAATGCCAGGGCGTCAAGTTTCTCATTTTTGCCTTCGGAGGATTCGGGTAGTATAATGCTTCTGGAAAAAAGGAAGTTCCCGTTGACATAAAAGTAGAGGTGGCTTTCGGCCGGCTGCGCATGGATGAGGCAAAAACTTTCGCCGGGCTCATAATCCGCATTTTTGCTGATCTTGTCCTGCCAGAGGTATGCCGGAGTTGTGATACGATCCGGCCGGAGGCCTGCTTCGGACAGACGGTTGTAAAGGCTGAAGGCGATAGGTTCCTTCAGATAAAAGGAATAGAGACCGCCCTGGTCTGCGCCTGTTTTGAAATAAGAGTAATTAAAGAAATCGGAAATATCGGGGCTGGCCGGAAATGATTCAACAAGCTTTCTTCGGATGAATGGTTCGGCAATAGAACTTCTCCCTGAAGAAAAAGGATAAATGGAATTTCCTGTGACATAATCCGGCAGTACAAGAATAATTTCTTTTATTTTTTTTGCTTCGGCTGGAATTGAAACGGATAAATTATCAGCCGATGATGCCTCCGGGAAAGGTATAATTCCTATAATCTTACCGCTCTCTTCCTTTGTGTCGCAAAGAATCATGAGCAGCTGATGATTATAAAATATTATGATAAGTTTGTTCCGTTTTTTCATACCGGTTAGATCTGTTCCCAGTCTATTGTTATATTTTCAGCGGCGCGGTTATACTTACTCTGGATTATTATATACTGAAATTATGATATATTAATTCATGAAATCATACAAGAGGTAATATTGCATTTGTAATATTGCATTACGGAGCAAAAACATCCTTATGGTCTTGACTATTTTCTTCAAATAGAAGATAGGATGTGTAAGATTTTAAACCGCTTTTCCCCTGAAAACGAAGATGATCATATAAGCTTTCAAACAATTCTGGAGGTGTTGCCGTGCCGTTAACAGAATCAGAGATTAAAGACCTTGAGAAGATGGCTCATCAGATAAGAAAAGATATTGTCGATGTGACGGGATGGGCAGGCGGTGCTCATATTGGCGGGGCTCTGAGTGTTGTGGAGATACTTGTAATTCTTTACTTTAAATATTTAAATGTCGATCCTAAAAGACCTCAACTTGAAACAAGGGACAGAGTTGTATTGAGTAAGGGGCATGGCGGAGTCGGTTACGCTCCTGTACTTGCGAGAAAAGGGTATTTTGATTTCGCACTGCTTAAGGAGTTCAATAAATTCAAATCTCCTTTCGGTATGCATCTTGACGGGAACAAGGTTAAAGGTGTTGATGTATCCACCGGATCTCTCGGCCACGGCCTTCCAATGGCCGTCGGGCTCGCGCTCGGGGCACGGACGCAGAAAAAATCATGGCTGACTTACTGTATTCTTGGGGACGGAGAATGCAACGAAGGTTCAGTATGGGAAGCTGCAATGGCGGCTCCTCACTTTGGTTTAAAAAACCTAATAACTTTTGTCGACAGAAACAGGCTGATGATAGACGGAACTACGGAAGAGATCATGGGGCTTGAACCTTTTTCCGACAAGTGGAGGGCTTTCGGATGGATTGTAAAGGAGGTTGACGGCCACAGCTTCAAGGATCTTTCATCGGCGATAGAGTATTCAAGGACCGAGAATATGGCGCCTGTAGTAATAATTGCAAACACGGTCAAAGGTAAAGGCGTCGATTTCATGGAAAACCAGGTAAAGTGGCATTACGGCGGGCTTGATACGGATTTAATAGAAAAAGCAAAGAGTTCGATAGACAGGATGTACGGGGTTTGACGGCTTCGTAAAAAGTCATATGCTCTCTTAATGAGCTTTTTGGGGATTTTTAAATCACTTCGCTAAATCACA